>CAILUB010000029.1 GCA_903837305.1 uncultured Cytophagaceae bacterium | reverse complement strand
TCGTCAAATTTTTATAGTAAAGATCGTCTTCTGTATTAGGCGATTTCCCTTCTTTATTCCCCCAGGAAATTTCATTTAGACCCTCATGTTGCTCCCAAGGCAAGCCTTTTTCGATGAAGCCTTTAACGGATTGATGGGTTCTGCGCAGGGCAGAGGTATAGATTTTATCAATCGGGAGATCTTGGTAATGCGCGAAGAAGGCGGCGGCCTGCTTTTGGCCTAATTCATTCAAATCTGCATCAATTCCACTGCCTTGCACGACCCGCTTGCGATTGTATTCCGTTTCGCCATGGCGAATCAGGTAAATATCTTTCACTAAATCAGGTTGAACGTGCATGATAATCGTATTTTATTCCGAATTTTAGCCAAAATTACGAAATATATGTTTAATACTTCCATCTCGCTGGAGACATTGAATTCGATGTCAAAAGGTAATATGATCGAACATCTGGGGATTGAGTTTACAGAAATTCAAGCTGGGTATATTAAGGCAAAAATGCCTGTCGACCACCGAACAAAACAACCTTTAGGTTTGTTACATGGGGGTGCATCTGTTGTTTTAGCAGAAACCATCGGAAGTACTGCCGTGGTTTTGGCTTTGAAAGATCCCATGAAGGAAACGGGAGTGGGGGTTGAGATCAATGCAAACCATTTAAAGTCCGCTAGAGGGGGCTACGTAATAGGCACTTGTGTGCCCTTGCGCATAGGCCGTACTATGCATGTATATGAGATTAAAATTCACGACGAAGAAGAAAATTTGATTTGTGCTAGCCGTTTAACGGTGGCGATTATACCATTAAAATGAAACTAGGATTAGCGTGGGAGGAGGGAATGGTAAAAGGGGCAGCGATGGCTGCTTGGAGCTTGCCGCAGGGTAAGGAGGCCTTTCTTTTACAAGATTTTTCTGGTGGATCCACACTGGAGGAAGGCTGGAATCTAGCTGATTTAGGTGCTGGTTTCTTAGCCGCGCCTTTTATCGGTCTTCCTTATTTTCTACAAGCGGATTCTTTGACAAAATTTTCCATTCATTCAACTGAACGAGTGAAACCTTATGTAACACCCACTGAAAATTCAACCAAGAAAGGCGAATTTATGACCTGGGTGACGCAGGCAATTGAAGCCATCAAACAAGGGCCTTTACAGAAAGTGGTTATATCGCGGACGGATGAAAAAGATTTGCCGTCTGATTTCAATGTCATGACGGCACTTGAAGAATTAGGTTCTGCCTATCCCAATGCCTTTGTGTGCGCCTTATCTATTCCAGCGCTCCACGGAGTTTGGATGTGTGCGACCCCAGAAATTTTAGTAGAACAAAATGAGGAGGGAATTTTCCGAACGATATCCTTAGCCGGTACACAATCTGGAGTAGACCTAGACGGTTCACCGATATCCCCTTCGCAGGCCCGTTGGTCCCAAAAAGAGATCGAAGAGCAAGCCTTCGTCAGTCGCTACATCATCGATTGCTTTAAAAAAATTCGACTACGCGAGTATACGGAAGTAGGACCTAAGACGATCTCTACCGGAAATTTATTGCACTTAAAAACCGAATACATTGTCAATACAAAGGCAATGGATTTTCCTCAATTGCCTGGTTTGATGTTAGGCTTGTTACACCCTACCTCTGCCGTTTGCGGAACGCCTAAACAAGAGGCCATCGATTTTATTTCCGCGACAGAAAAGCACGCGCGTTCCATGTATTCCGGCTACTTAGGGCCAGTGAATTTGATGAACGCCACGTATTTATTTGTGAATTTGCGTACTGTAGAAATCAAAGAAAATCACGCGGTATTCTACGCCGGGTGTGGCATCACGGAGGATTCTGATCCTGAAAAGGAATGGCAGGAAACCCAGATGAAATGCCAGACCCTTCAGCGGGTATTAATGAAGTAATTCCGAAGATGGAGCTGCAGTAATCTTGCCGGTTATCAGTACTTTGACCGTATCAATTCGAGCGTCAGTCGTTGTTAAGATTTGGAATTGGAAAGGCGCTAAGGTAATCATCTCATTGACTTGCGGAATATCCTCATACAAGCTAATCAGCATACCTCCTAAGGTTTCGTAATCTCCCTCAGGTAAATTCCATTCGTATTTTTCATTCAAATAATCGATCTCGTGACGACCAGAAAGCACGAATGTAGTTTCATCGATTTGCTTCTCAATCCAGTCTTCTGAATCATCGTACTCATCTTGAATCTCCCCAAAAATCTGTTCCATCACATCCTCCATACTCACTAATCCACTCGTCGAACCGAATTCATCTACGACTAAGGCGAGCGATTTGCGCTCCTTTGAGAACTTGATCATTAAATCATTCGCTGGCATCGCCTCCGGGACGATCGGAATGCTGGTTAGAATGGATTGAAGATCTTTTGGTTTTTTGAATAGGGCCAAAGAATGGCAATAGCCTACGACCTCTTCTAAGGTTTCTTTGTATACTAAAACCTTCGAGTGTCCACTCTCTAGAAAAACTTCTTTCAATTTCTCGATCCCATCTTCCATGTCAATAGCCGTTATTTCGGTTCTAGGAATCATGCAATCGCGTACTTTTACTTGCTTAAACTCAAGCGCGTTGTGGAAAATCTTGTGATCCACTTCGGCCTCTTGTTCGGTAGAAACTTTGCGGTTCAGGTTTTGGAGATAATGGTTTAAATCTGTTAAACCGAAGGCCGGCTTCTCCTCCGAATAACTTAAGCGAAGGACTTTCGTAATGAACCATTTGGAAAGGCCCACCGTAACCCAAACTAAGGGGAACATCAAGGTGTAAATCACCCAGATCGGAATGGCTAAAAATTCTAGAATGGCATCAGGATTAATTAAGAAGACACTTTTGGGGGTGAATTCCGACGTCATCAAGATAAGAATGGTGGCCACGATCGTCGCGATTAAGCGGGCCAAAATCTCATTAATGGACAAGAAATGCAATACGACGTGGTGTAAAAATTCCTCCATAAAAATACCATATGCCACTAGGGATAAGGTATTTCCGATGAGCATCGTACCGATAAAACGGGAGGGATGCTGGTTGAAATTCGCAATAATTTTAGCGCTCAAAATATCTTGCTTTGCCTTGAGTTCAAAGTACAATTTGTTCGAGGAGACAAAGGCCATTTCGACACCAGAAAAGAAGGCAGAGAAAACCATGGAAGCGATGATTCCGATGATTTGGGTATTATCCAAACTGATACTACTTGTTTCCATCTTTCTCTTTTTTTACCCTTTCGTTCTTCGCGTATTGGTAGTAGAACAAGCAACCTACTCCATACATGAGCCAGCCATAATGATAAAATATTCCTGCCCAAAACTGTCCCTTTAATTCAGCTGGAGTAGGGCCATTCAAATCGATAATCCAAATCAAAATGAATCCGATTGCGGCTGCTAAACTTAAGATTTCTTTCTTGCCCATATTATGCGGTGGTAGCAGGTTTCATTCGGCGGTAAGTAGCGATAAATAAACCGATAAATACCAAGATGGATCCGATCCAAACTAAATTAATATACGGCTTCTCTAATGCTTTCACGACAATTAATTCCTGTTGTGTGGTATTCCAAGCAAAGCCAAACTCTTGAGATTGTGGGTTAATACCTGTGAATTTAATCTTAATCCCGGTTTCTTCGCTTTCGAAGGCTGGCGTTGCCACCATTCCCCCCTTAATAATGAAGATAGGGCTCAATGTAAACTGCTGGGAGTTTTTGCCCAATACTTGAAAGTTTGCTTGCACCGCCGCATCGTTTGCGCCTAGTTCTACGCCATCCACATTCGTTACACGCGTCACATCTTTCAGAACAGCTACAAAATCATTTATGAAGAGGGTATCCCCTGTGGTAACTGTTTTATTTTCTGTTTGAGACCATTGTTTTTCAGATCCGGCCTCTGCTGCTAAGCGGGGATCTAAGGACACGTAGGTGTAAATATCGTGGTTCCACGCATGTTTCACATCTGGAGAAATCGCAGTGCCCATCTTCGGGTTTACCTGCCATCTTGGGAATAGCGAGACCGCTTTTCCTTCTTCATTTTTGAACTCTAATTCGTAATAGGTATTTTCCGGTTCTACGGTTACAGTGTCACCTTTGCTCGCGATTTTCACCCCATCACGTTCGATATTTTTCAAAGCCACCGCGTGGAAATCACCCTCAATTATCTCAAAATCATTCTTATTGAAGTAGCCTTTGTGTCCGCGCACCTCGATGCGGCGTCCTTTGTAAGTAACTAAATAGTCCTGCATTTGGGCTCCTTGACCTAACCAAAGAGGTAGGTTTTCCTTGTTTTCCTTATTGTTGTCCTTCGTGAATTCCTCTACTTTCGTGCTGATCGCGAAACCCGAGCGGTTCAACGAAACGACTTTGGAATAGCCCGCGGAGAATAAAATTCCTATTAGCATGATCGCTAAACCCACGTGGGCAATGGCACCGCCAGCTAACGAGAACCGTTCGCGAATTAAGAACCACATGATTTTAAAGTTCGCTAAAACGGCAAACAAACTACTCCAAAGCAAAGCAATGTACGAAAACGTATAAATCTTACCGATATTGATAAACACAACGCTCAATAAAGTCGCCGCCAAAGCAGGGCTAACTAATGGCTTAAATGTCGTGCTTTGCTTGATTTTTCCCCACCACACATATTGACCGATTCCACTTAAAATGGCTACGGCCAAGAAAATCCAGATTTGGATTTTGCTGTAGTGTTCCGCTTGGTCTGCTGGTAAGGCGATATTGGATAGAATGCCAAAAGCCTCAGCGATCTTATTGTATACCGGAATCGAAGTCGTAAACGTTAATTGGAAGGCGGATAGTCCTAAAACTGCTGCACCCACAAATACCCAAAATTCCCGGTTATAGGTGCCAAGTTCTTTTTCATCTTTAGGCAAATCTTTCCAACGGTAGATTGACATACCAATCGCCACTAAAAGGAAGGTTCCCATATACAACAACAGCTGACCAGAAAGACCTAAATCCGTAAAGGAGTGCACCGAGGCGTTTCCTAGAATCCCGGAACGGTTCAAAAAGGTGGAATAAAGCACCAAAATAAAAGCCGAAATCACTAAGATGATGGAGGTCTTTAAGGCCGAACTAGAAGTCTTATAAGCGATCATCGTATGAATGGCACCTAGTAAAACTAACCATGGAACGAACGAAGCATTTTCCACCGGGTCCCAGTTCCAATATCCCCCAAAGTTCAAGGTCTCATAAGCCCAGTAAGCACCCATCATAATACCAATCCCTAAAACACCCGCACTAAAAAGTGCCCAAGGCAAGGCTGGCATCACCCATTCCGTCAATTTTTTCTTCCACAATCCCGCGATCAAATACGCAAAAGGAACTAAAGTCAACGCAAATCCTAAGAATAAGGTAGGTGGGTGAATCACCATCCAATAGTTTTGTAATAGCGGATTCAAGCCACGGCCATCTTTGGGAATAAAATTTGGTTGCATGCTCCAAACTGGGAGATCCGGCTGCGCCTCACGCAATAATAAGAAAGGAGAGGACCCTATTTTCAAGTCTATCCAAGGGATAATCACCCCTAAAATCATCGAAGTCAAGAATGTCTGAACCAGTGCAAAAACCGTCATCACGGGAGACTCCCACTTCGGGTTTTTGATCATCAATAACAGTCCTAAGACCGCTTGCCAAAAAATCCACAACAAAAACGAACCTTCTTGGCCCTCCCAATAACAGGAGATCATGAACATCGTAGGCAATTGCAGCGAGGAGTGCGTAAACGCGTAATGGTACTCGAAATAATGGTTGTAAATGATCACGAAAAGGCTAGACGCCACCACGATCACAGAGATGAAATGCAGTCCGAATAAAACGCGAGCTGTCATCTTCCAATCATTCTCTAATTCATTAGTAGCCTGCGTTGATTTAAAATAGGCAAAAGTCGCTAGAAGCGCCGTTACGAAGGAAATGATGACAGATAAATGTCCGACCGAACCGATGGTTTCGTGTATCATATTAATTTTTTACTGCTACTGAGGCGCTTGAGTCTGCTGATATTTTACCTTCTTGGTACTTAGAAGGGCACTTTAAAAGTATTTTGTCACAATAGAAAATCTTGTCCGAATGCATACTACCTACTAAAACAATCTTCTCGGATTTTTCGAAATCCTGAGGTTTCGGCGCGGCATAGACTACTTGATTCTCACGGCCTAAACTGTCTTGAACAAGAAATTCCAAGTGATTGGCATCAACGGCAGGATTGTAATTTAATCCAACAATTTTACCTGCTGCATCTTTTCTTAACGTTCCTACCACGTGTACTTTCTGAGCAGGATCATTTTGTGCAATCTGTTCTGCTTCATCAAAGCCTACATAGGTGCTCGCGTCCCCCGTCGTAATCAGAATGATTCCAATAGCTACCGCGATTAATATCAACCCAATGATGTGTGTCTTTTTCATTTGTTGCGTTTTTCTAATTCAGTGACTTTTCTCTCTAAACGGAATAAATAGGCAAATAACCCAATCAATACGACGCTCACTACCGCGATCACCACATAGATTTTTCCATCTGCACGGAATTGATCTGCCATCTCGATATCACTCGCTTGAGCGCTGGCCGTAAAACTTAACGTAAAACTTACTAAGAGTAAAAGAAATGCTTTCATGATAACTCGTTTTGTTGTTCAATGTTTTTAATGCGAATGCGCAATTGCGCGATCCAATAGCCCAATAATGTCCAGCCAATAACCGCTGGATAAAACACCATCCGCATGCGGTTATCTAAGTCCATTTTGGAAAAAGCAGGATTACCACCATTGCCGGGATGCAAAGAATCAGTCATGCGCGGCAGGATCCAAATCAAGACCATAAAGATCACGAAGGCAAAAATGTTATAAACCGACGAAATGCGCGCTTTTTGCATCTCATCCGGCATCGAAGAGCGCACTAACGAATAAGCCAGGTAAATCAGTAAGCCGATGGCCACTGAATTCAATTTAGGGTCGTTCGTCCACCAATCACCCCACGTAAACTTCGCCCAAACACTTCCCGTAATCAAACCTAAAACGGCAAAAACCATTCCCACCTCCACATAAGTGCTTGAAATTAGATCGGATTTCAAATCAGATTTGCGCAAATATTGAATCGAATGATATACGGATGTTCCTAGCAAGAAGATCATCGTGAACCACATGGTTACGTGAAAATACAGATTACGTATCGTCTCGTTCAAAATCGGTTGGCGCGGAACTTGTCCGTTAAATCCGGCATAGACGGTGTAGATCAATAAAATGATCGACAAAATTTTCCAATACTGGCGTTTTAATGTTTCCATATATACGGGAAAAGGATCCCAGAAAATACAATGACTATGATATCTAGCGCTCCTAAAATGGCGATCTCATCCCAGTTTTCTGAGAGCGAAATACCGTCTAGAGCACTTTTAGATAATTTCAATAATAATAAAAGTAACGGAATGATGAGAGGAAAGCTCATCACCGCCATCAAGGTGGCTGAATTTTCTCCCTGCGCCGCGATTCCTGCAACTAAAGAAAGCGTCGAAGCAAACCCAATTGCGCCCAAAAGAAGGGAGATTAGGTAGAGTGGCATATTACCCACCGGGTTACCCATTACCCAAGAATAAAAGAAAATACCGACCAATGAAACGCCCAACATGACCAAGGTATTATAGATGATTTTACTAAAAATCACCGATTCTGGCTTCGCAAAGGTGTAATAGAAGATGTTGCGGTTCGCAGATTCTTGTGTAAAACTCTTGCCCACGGCATTCACGGCAGAGAATAAAAGAATGATCCAAAACAGCGTATTCCACATAATCGGGTGGATGGAATGTTGCTTTGCTTTAAAGGATAAATAGCAGATGAAAATCGTCGCCGCTAAATACAGCACTAGCCCGTGGATCGCATACTTGTTGCGCCACTCTAATTGCATCTCTTTGCGAATTAACACGAAAATTTCAGTTAAGGCCATGAACCTGCAATTTACGACAGAAAAAACTATTTGTATCATTTTTTAGCTCAGAAATACTTAGTACATTTGTGTCTAATTTTGAATTATTCTAAATAGTGAACATGGCAAATTTGGCCGACTTGAAGATTGGTGAAAAGGGGGAGATTGTGGGCTTCACGGACGAATTGCTTTCTTTAAAGCTATTGGAAATGGGATGTTTGCCAGGAACTGAAGTCCTATTGACTCATTTGGCACCTTTCGGCGACCCTATCGCCATTCGCGTTTCTGGTTCATATACCCTCTCTATGCGGAGAGAAGAAGCGGAAACGATGTTGATTAAACGAACATAAATTTTGGCAAAAACACCTAAAATAGCACTGATTGGTAATCCCAATGCAGGAAAATCCTCTCTTTTCAATTCCTTAACGGGATTGAATCAGAAGACGGGTAATTTTCCGGGGGTGACGATGGAGAAGCTGACGGGCATTTGGGAATTAGAACCTAAACGTCCGGTAGAGATTTTAGATTTGCCAGGTATTTACAGTATCTACCCGAAGTCCATCGACGAGGAATTAGTCATTAATATCTTAGGCGATCCCAAGCATCCAGATTTCCCGGATATGGCGATTGTCGTCGCTGATGCCTCTAATCTAAAGCGCAATTTACTCTTATTTTCACAAGTGAGAGACTTAGGAATTCCGACAGTCTTAGCTTTGAACATGATTGATGTGGCTGAAAATGAGGGTTATGTCATTAACTCCATCAAATTAGCGCGCGAGTTGAACGTGGAAGTAGCCGAGG
>CAILUB010000028.1 GCA_903837305.1 uncultured Cytophagaceae bacterium | reverse complement strand
GAGGTTCAATCAGGTTTCAAAGTAATGCGTTGGTTCACATTAGTAGGTTGGGCAATCTATCCAATCGGCTACATGATGTTACCAGGTAACTTGTTATCAGGATTCGCTGGAAACATTGACTTAGCATACAACATTGCTGATGCTGTAAATAAAATTGGTTTCGGTTTAGTTGTTTACTCTATTGCAAAAGGAGCAACAGCTGCAGAAGCGAAATAATTTATATTTCTAAAAGGAAGGGGGTGGTCATCGATCATCCCCTTTTTTTATGCCAAAAAATTAGCTAGCTTAGAACCTTTATTATCCTATAAACCTATGAAAAAAATCATCCTATTATTGCTCTCGCTGATTACTTACAGCGCACTAGCAAAACCATCCGGCACCTATAAAATCGTCGTCGAAGGATTCGACTGGGGTGCCGGTGTAAACAAAGTCATTTTGTCTCTTAACGACACTACTTCTAAAGTGAATGCGTCAGAATTTACCGTTTATGCTAGCCGAAAATTGAGCACTGGTCCGATTTCAGATCAAGAGAATAAGCGAGATATTGTAAGCGCCTATGTTTCGGATGAAAAAGGTGAAAAGGTGAAGACCGGTAAAAACATCACGCTTGTTTTATCGGTAGGACCTCAGCTACCTATTAGCTCCCCTTTTCAATACCTAAGAAGTAAAGGAAATGTTTGGGTAGATTATTCCTTAACGATTGTACAGCCTAAAACGGGAAATGTATGGGATACGTCAACGGGCAAAATTATGCCCATGATTGATCAATTTGACCTGACTGGCAAATACACCTATAGTGAAAAGTTAACCATGTCCTACGCGAGCTTTACACCTAAAGTGAAGAAGGACAAAGCACCTTTAATTATCTGGCTTCATGGGGGTGGCGAAGGTGGGACGGACCCCACGGTCCCTCTTTTAGGAAATAAAGCAGCAAACTACGCCGCAGAAGGTATCCAATCGATTTTTGAAGGAGCCTACGTCTTATCCCCGCAATGCCCAGGCGCCTGGATGCACAATGCACAAGGAGTGGGAACGCAAGGAAAAGATAATGATATTTACAATGAAGGTTTGATGGCCTTAATTAAGGATTATGTCAAAGCAAATCCAGGCATCGACCCTAGCCGCATTTATGTGGGAGGTTGTTCAAATGGAGGCTACATGGCCTTGAAATTGATCTTCTTACATCCTGATTATTTTGCAGCGGGCTACATTAGCGCTTTGGCCTATAAATCAGAATACATCCCTGAAAGTGATATTCAAAAGATTAAGAATGTGCCTATTTGGTTCGTGCATTCTAAAGATGACAGAACCACCATCCCTGACATTACGGTTGTGCCTGTATTTGACCGTTTACGCAAGGCAGGTGCTAAAAATGTACACTTCACTTATTACGATCACGTGAATGACATCACGAATTTCTATGGTGGTAAAAGTTTTGAATACAACGGCCATTGGTCGTGGGTTTATCTCCACGAAAACCTACCAAGAACAGACCTGGATGGTTCTCCTGTTCGCATAAATGGAAAGCCTGTCACCATCATGGAATGGATGGCGGCGCAGAAAAAAGGAAAATAATCGAAAAAATATGAAACTTACTAAACTACTTCTCGTTCTCTTCAGCCTTTTATTTGTAGGCGAAATTAGTGCGCAAGCACCTAAAATCGTTGCCGGGATCAATCTAGACCGAGTTAAACGATTAGAAAAATTTGTTCAATCTGAAATGGAAAAAGGGAATATTCCCGGCGCGGTAACGATGATCATTCACAATGGCCAGGTGGTACATCAAGGGGCTTTAGGATATAAAAATGTAGCCACAAAAACACCCATGACGACGGATGACTTATTCTATATCCAGTCAATGACGAAGCCCATCATATCTACTGCATTTATGATGCTATATGAAGAAGGGTATTTTAAATTAAGCGATCCGGTTTCGAAATACTTACCCGAATTTAAAAATATGCGCGTCGCACGAAGCATACATAATGATGCAAATGCACCTACAGATTCGTTAAAGTCGCAAATCACCATCACCCAATTATTAAGTCATAGCGGGGGATTGACGCACGGTTTAGAGCAAAATCCTGTCCAGAATAGATTCAGAAATGCCTATTTCAATCCAGGTTTCAAAACGATTCAAGAGCGCGTAGCTATTATGACCAAATTTCCTTTATTGGCTCAACCAGGAACGGAATGGAACTATAGCGCTGGCCCTGACGTGCTTTGCGTTTTGATAGAAAAATTCACTGGAATGAGTGTGAATGATTTTTTGAAGTCCCGCTTATTTGAGCCTTTAGAGATGAAACATACCGGGTATAATGTACCTAAAGAAGAACAATCTAAAATTGTTTCTTTACATACGAAGGGTAAAAATGGATCGATTTCTGTAGCAGCGAATCAGCCTCCTTTTGAAAACGTCACAGTTTGGAGTGGCGTGAATGGCTTGTTTTCTACGGCTGCAGATTATGCCATTTTTTGCCAAATGATGCTTGCAGGAGGAACCTATAAAGGAAAGCAATACTTAAGCCGCAAGACGGTAGAATTAATGACCTCTAATCACACAGGTGATTTATTCCAAACTCCAGGAACCGAATGGGGCCTAGGCTTCGCGGTAGTAACCGATGGACCAGCGACGAAAACGCCAGCATCAAAAGGATTGTTCTATTGGGGTGGAGCAAATAACACGCATTTCTTTATCGATCCAAAAGAGAAGTTAATCGCCTTATTTATGACTCAAGAGAGTAATTTCACTTGGGAATACCATACTAGTTTACGCCAAATGGTCTACCAGACTTTGGCAGATTAAATAAAGAAAGCCGGGCATCACAACCCGGCTTTTTTTATAGCAATATTACGGCACTATTTCACGGTGCCTTTTTACGGTGCAGGAAATCCTGATTTCGCTAAATCGGCAAACAGCTTTTCGACCTTAGTAACACCCGCAGCATCATTTATATCGAAGTAACGGTAGGTCTCTAAATCGGTTTTGTGAATCGCGCCTTCTTGAATAGCCCCCTGAGATTTGTACACTGAGATCACCCAGTCAGCTACGATTTTATAACTTAACTTATCGTTCTCCTTAAATCGGAAGGCGCGGTTCAACGTAAATGTGGGTGTTCCTGGCTTTATTTTTGTCTCCGGAAATCCAGCTAATTCGGTAAATTCGACTGGTTTAGCATTGAGATTCATGGGACTACCTGCGATGATAATAGGCTTCTTAGGCCCTTTGAAACGCTGCACTGCTCTTAGACCCATTAATACCGCTGTTTTATGATGACCGTGTTGACCAGCATGAGGCAACATGGTGATGACAAAATCATAGTTTTGGTCTTTTAATAGATTGTCCATTCGGCTTTGTACGTGTGGAATATTCCAGTTTTTACCCGAAATATAGGGTGTTGGATCCGTCGTATACCAGTCATCAGGCTGTTCCATAAAATAGATATTCCGCATACCCATGATCTTTGCGGCATCCAGAATTTCTTGTTTACGAATTAAAGGCAGGTGGTTTCTAGCGGTTACAGAATCCGTTAAGTTTAATCCATAATACATGGCGCCTAATTGTGAATCCGCAAATCCGCCGCCCCCATCTGTCATCACCGCCATGTCCACTGTTCCTTTTAACTCATGGGTGATTTTAAATACGCTAACTGAGAAACCCGTTTCATCATCTGGGTGTGCTGTTACGACTAATACCTTAGGGCCTTGTGCGGAAACTTGAAAAAATGCGACGCATAAAAAGCTGTAAATGAAGGCTTTAATAAATTGATTTTTCATAGTTAGGAGGTTTATATTTTGACAATAATAGAAAAAATTATGCATTCGACAAATTGTCTTATTTTTGTGCATGAGTAGAACGCACTGGATCAAAGACGCTGAGATCGAATGGGAAATCCTAGATGAGTATTGCAAACGCAAAATCATGGCCTATAATGATGGACTCATGATCGTGAAGGTGCATTTCAAAAAAGGAGGAGTGGGAGCGATACACCAACATATCCATACCCAAGGTTCGTATGTGGAAAGTGGGGTTTTTGAGGTGATCATAGGAGATGAAAAAAAGATCCTGAAACAAGGTGACGTTTTCTTTATACCTCCATCTATCGACCACGGTGTTGTGGCGCTTGAGGAAGGCGTTTTAGTAGACTCATTTAATCCCCTACGCGCAGATTTTATTCCATGAAAATAATCGTCATAGGTGGTGGGGCCGCTGGATTTTTTGCAGCCATTTCTGCTAAAGAACACAATCCTGATGCAGAAGTAACCATCCTAGAGAAAACATCCAAGTTTTTAGGGAAGGTGAAGATATCCGGTGGTGGTCGGTGCAATGTCACTAATGCCACCTTTAATTCCAGAATACTTTCAGAGCATTACCCCCGTGGAGAGAAATTCCTTCGGAAAGCTTTTGAGGTCTTTAATGCGTCCTCTATGGTCGAATGGCTAGAGGCGCGAGGCGTAGCTTTGAAGACCTACCATGATAACTGCATATTCCCCCTTTCAAACGATTCCCAAACCATTATCGACTGCTTTATGTCCGAAGCTAGGCGTTTGCACATCAATCTGCACAGCAGTCAATCGGTAGATGAGATAAAGCCCACGCAGAAAGGCTTTCGCATCCATTGCCGGGATACGGAATACGACGCAAACCGGGTGATTGTGACGACGGGCGGTCAGCCTAAGATGTCTGGATTGCTTTGGCTAGAAAACGTAGGTCATCAAATCATTCCTCCAGTCCCATCTCTATTTACCTTTAACATGCCACAAGAACCGATTAGGGATTTAATGGGTATCGTGGTGGAGAAAGCGCGGGTACGAATTGAAGGCCAAAAACTCATCGGCAAAGGACCTCTTTTAGTCACACACTGGGGAATGAGCGGCCCAGCCATTTTGCAGCTTTCAGCTTGGGGAGCTCGGATTTTAGCAGAAAAAGAATACCAATGTGCCATCCTCGTGAACTGGCTAGATGATACGAAAGAAGAGGAATTGAGAGCTCAAATCAGCCAGGTAGTAAAAGATCATGGGGCCAAAATGATGGCTAATTTGAATCCTTTTGCGATGCCGAATCGACTTTGGGCTTATTTGCTCGAAAAAAATGAAATCAAGAGCAGCCTTCGCTGGAATGAATTAGGTGGCAAGGCGCTCAATAAATTGATCAATACCTTGATTAACGACCGCTATGTCGTGCAGGGGAAAACTACCTTTAAAGAAGAATTTGTGACTGCAGGTGGAGTAGAATTACAGGACATCAGCGTCCAAACCATGGAAAGCAAAAAATGTCCAGGACTCTTCTTTGCTGGAGAAATCATGGACATCGATGGCATCACCGGCGGATTCAATTTTCAATCTGCGTGGACGACCGGATTTATTGCCGGGAAGAGTGCTAGTTCGCCAGCATCTCCCGAATAATTTTCAAGTGATGTTCTGTGTGCACATATAAAAACCGAAAAGTTTCCTTCTTTTTCAAATCCCCAAAAAACGGATGGGTGAAATAATTACCGGCTTCTACTTGCTCTAATTCAACTAAACGTTGACGACATAAAATAATATGAGCTTGCAAAGTATCCTGCGTAATTTCCCCTGGAGTCACTAATTTAGGCGCACCCACTTTACCTCTAGGGATAACACCGCGCCATAAAACCACGTATTTTAAAGGCTTAAATTGCCATTTATAGGCTGCAGGATCAGATCTCTTCACCCCTTCGATGACCGAGCTGATCACAAGCAAATCGTGTTCAATTTGCCAGCCTACAGTGGAAGCTGAAATGGCATCATTCCTCACTTCAAGGTGCGGAATATAGCTTTCTAATTCGTCTAATTGCTTACGTAGTTTTTGCATACGGCAAGTTATCAATTTTATCGGTTTTGTAATAACCTGAGGTTCCTAAGGAGGTTAAGATTCCAGCTTTGGCCAAATCCAAAAAGCCATCCTCCTCCTGAATTTCTGCTGGAAAATAGGCTTCTTGCAATGATCCGATCACAAGAAAGGTGTTATTCAATTCAATAGGCATAACTTGCTCGAATTTCAACACATATTGTACAGGAGATTCCGCCACGAAGGGCGCGATACATCCTTTGCGGAATTCCTCCGTCAAGCCTGTCATCTCGAATTCCGAAACCCCATCTGGGTATTTTGCACTCGTCTGGTGTGCTTGCTCGTACATCGATTCCGTCACTAAATTCACGGTGTAAAAACCAGTTTCTTGGATATTTTGGATGGTATGCGGTGCAGCAGACAAAGGACGATTAATAAACCCGATCAAAGCAGGATCCGCTCCTAAATGAACTATGTTACTAAACACGGCGAGATTTGAAATGCCTTTGCCATTCACCGTCCCGATGAGAGACAAACTCTTAAAACCACTGAGAGTATTGATAAAATTAGCGCGTGTGAAGCGATCCCAAGTTTGGAGTTCAGAAAGTGAAAAATGTTTGCTCATAAAGGTAGAAGTGACTTAAATCACTTTTTGTGGCCTAAAGATAGGCTACATTTGACTAAACAAATAACAACACCATGAAAACGCAAGAGATTTTTGTAGAAAACATCAAATGTGCAGGATGCATGACCAGCATCAAGCATGCCCTATTAAAAATCAAGGGTATTGTAAAAGTAGAGATTGATAAAGAGGCGGAAAAGATCAGTCTAATGGGTCATAAGTATGAGCTAAGCGCGGTTCTCGATTCATTAAACAGTATGGGTTACCCACAAAAAGGAGATAATAGCTTATTCAAGCAAGCCAAATCCTATGTCAGTTGTGCGATAGGTAAAATGAGCTAAAATGTAAGAGGCCCATCTCGAGATGGGCCTCTTCTTTTATCTGGCTATAAGACTATAGAGCTCTGCATCTAATTGCGGTTTCACTTCGCAGGTGTTGTTAAAGTGCATCGTGGCAGTATTCACTGTATCGAAGGTAGGCCAAGTCGGAAGTCCTTTGTGACCTGGATTTCCTGTTTTAGCAAAGTTAATCCAAGAAGAACTCATACGATCCGCTAACACATAGGCTTCTTTCCCTCCACCTGTCATCTCCTCGCAACGCGCGATATTATTGAAACAGAAAGGTAATTCCATACAGTGGAAAGCCTTGTATTTGCCATCCATCACGGGCGATTGCCAGGTCATTAAGTACATGTAAACGGGAGCTGCTTTCAAGGCCGATTTCTCCTTTGCCTGAACCACCGCACCTGGTCGGAACATCACGTCCACATCCATTAAATCAGATGGCTTCGTGTCATTCGGATAGGCTTTCTTCACAGCTGCTTTGAATGCCTCCGCTTTATTGCCATAAGTTCTCTTTAAATACGCATCTACTTGTTCAGCTGTGGCATCAGACATCCCTGTCATGATCGAAGGCATGAATTCATTCTTCACGGTTCCGATTAACAAGGGCACCTCTTTAGATAATTCGAATGCCTCTTTCGAAAATAACTCGTAAGGCAATAAGTCGCCGTCCACGGATGGACCCCAGCTTAGTCCAAATCCAACTACTGGTTTTCCCGCCGCTTTCATTTGTGCAGCGATATTTGCTAAAGCTTTCTTGCCAGCGTTTGCTAAGACAGGATAAGGAATAGTTTGAAGGCTATCCACTTTCGCAACTGGGATATTAAGTATTTTCAAGACTTCCGCTGTAATACTTTGAGTCGTTGCTTTATCTAGCATATTTGAACGGAAAGAACCACTTTGGTTGATCGCCTTGCTGAATAAACCCTTTGCCGACGGCATGGCCATCAAGGTATTCACTTTCGCGCCGCCACCGGATTGACCGAAGATGGTTACGTTTTTCGCATCACCCCCGAAAGAGCCGATGTTTTCTTTTACCCATTCCAAAGCCGCACGCATATCTAACACGCTGTTGTTCGCTGAGTATTTGTACTTGTCACCATAAGCCGATAAATCTAAATAACCCGTGATGTTCAAACGGTGGGAAATGGAAACGACTACGACGTCTCCTTTTTTGGCCAAATTCTCTCCATCATAAGACGGCAATTCAATAGATGAACCAGCCGTAAATCCACCACCATGAATCCAGAACATCACCGGACGCTTCTTGCCATCATTGATACCTGGAGTCCACACATTAATGCGCATACAATCTTCATTCGTATAACCCCAATTGTGGTTGAATACGAATTCTGACTCGTCTTGTACTTGAGTTGTTACATCTAATAAAGGTGAAACTGGGCCATAGGACATAGAAGAGCGAACACCTGCCCAAGGTTTTGGTTTGTGAGGTGCCTCGAATCGAGCGGCCTCCGCGTAGGGAATACCCTTGTAATTATAAATCCCACTGTGAATATAGCCCCGAACCTTCCCAGCATCAGTTGCCACGATAGCCACCTCTTTTCCTGTGGTGATTTGTGCTTTCAAGCCTACTGAGGTGAGCAATAGCGCACAGACAACTGTAAATTTCTTCATTAGATTTATTTTATAGTTTATAGAATTATCCACTTTATTTAGTTAACAAAACCCAAAATCGAAGCAGCCACCTTACCAGGCACTTCCTCCATAGGTACGTGACCTATGTTTTTGTAGATTTCGGCCTTACTCCCTTTAATATCTTTCAAGAAGTTATCGACGTTATTCACCCCGATTAGGTTGTCTTTGTCTCCCCACAAGATTAACGTGGGCGTCTTGATTTCTTTTATGCTTTCTGGGTTACCTTTAAATGAACCTTTGAAAATCAGTAAAGCTGCCTCTCTATTTCCCGCTCTAATCGCGACATCGTGGAAGCGCTCTACTTGTTCGTCTGTCACCCGAGTCTGATCATAATAAACGGTCTCTAAGCTCTTGCGCACTAAAGCCTTAGGGGTTACGTATAATAACAAATTGTTGATTACCGGAGTAGAAGCTAACTTAAATCCAAGTGATCCACTCTCCCCTTTCTTCGGATAACCCGCTGCATCAACTAAGATCATTTTAGCTAAGCGAGATGGATTGTGAAGCGCATAGTTCCAAGATATCGCACCACCCATCGAGTTCCCCACTAAAATAAATCGTTTGATGTTTAATCGAGTGGCAAAGGAATCAATAAACTTCGAATAATACGGAAAATTATAGGCCATTTCTGGAGAAGGTCCAGTTAAGGCAAAACCAGGCAAATCAAGACTTATCACCCGTCTATGCTGCTTCAAATCAATCACCACACTATCCCAGGTATTCAAGGACGAAGACATCCCGTGAAGTAAAATAAGCGGCAAGGTATCGCTTGCAACACCCTCATCCCGGTAATGCACCTTCATCCCCATAATAGGCATGAATTTAGAATCTTTGTTCGCATACAAAGGAATTAATTCCTCTACAGGGCGGTCGCTTTCTGCAAAAAATAGAATGACAGCGATAAGAGCAATAAAAATACCCCCAATAATCTTAGCGATTGTTTTCATATAATTGATTGAATACCATTTTGAATGTGCTGTGTGTTTGGCCTCTAAACGTTACCTCTGGACCATACACGTATAAATTTCCTTTACCCACTTTCGCCTGGAATGCGGCCACACCATCTTGTAAGTAGACCTGGCCAAAAGCCCAGCCACTTCTCAATGTCTTCTCAGAGGCAAACCAAGCTAATGGAGTCAGTACACCGTGAGAAATTGCCTCTGGAGCTAATTTAAATACCGGGCTAGCCGCAAAAATGACATCTGCTGTAGGCGCCATTCCCCAGTTTGCTGGTGAACTTTGATCCACAGCCACTTGCATGACACTACCCGGAATATAAAATTTCTCCCCTGGCAAATTACGCTCTTTCCCAGCCACCATCTCTACTAGGGCATTCTTCACCGGCAGATTTAAGTGATAAGCTAAATTCGAACTAGACCCGATCGTGATAATATCTCCACCCTCTTCTAAGAAAGCCTTTAGAGCAGGTACCGATTTTGCGACGGTAATTTTACCCATCGTTTCATGGAATTCAGATGGAATCTCCGCTTCTACTGGCTCTTTTTCAACCCATTCACCCGCAGGTTCTGGTCGTAGGCCTGGTATCGCTCCTTTGACAAAAATCAACACATCGAATTTCGAACGCAAGCCACCTTTATCAATCTCTTTTGCATAAACCAATTTGAAATCAAAATGATGCTGTTCTAAAATCCAACGTAACCAACCTGAAGGCATAGACCCACCATAGGTATCCCATAGACCGACTCTCTTAGTTCCTACTTTAGCTGAAACGTTAGCAGGCAAAGCGCTTAAAGCTTGTGTTTTTACAGAGGCTTTCGCTAAAATATCTGCCGCAGCCGCACTGTGCTTTACATAAAATGCCGAAGCGTTTTTCGACACTTCGATACCCGCTTTTAATAGATCATTCAACAAAGTGAAGGAGGCATTATCTGAAGTGGAGAAAGAATAATAGGCCCCGGTAGCAAACGCAGGCTTTGCCTTTTGAATTTCTCCGTAAGGAACTGTTTCGAAGGGTCCATTTACGTCTTCCAAAACTCGGTCAAATTGAACCCCCATCGTATAAGCAGGAGTCCAACCAGCAGCGTCATAAGGACGTACCGGAGGTCCACCTGGGTATTGGAAGTCATTCGGGTGATCTTGTGGCTCAAACATATCGAGCACATGTGCACGGAAGGCTTGGTTCGTTTTCACAACATAAGAGCCAACTGGATAGGATTTACCATTTGCCTCAAAGGCTTTAGTCGCCTTTTCGATGCGAATACCGCTTTTGATCAAGATGTTGATAAATGCAATGCTAGAAGTAGATTGATCTGCGCTAAGAATATAGGCACGCGCATCACGCGTCTTCGGATTTTTATACACAAGCGCATATAAACTATCTGTTTTAGATTTGTAATTACCACCGGAAACTTCGGCTAACTTCTCCACTTTATTAGGAGACATCGTCCAGTAATCCTGTGAACCTAAATCAATGGATTTCTTACCCATCTTGTAAATGTTCATTAACACCTCTTCGCGGTAACGCGTCGCATAATTTAAGACGGCATAATTCAAAGAAAGCGAGTAATCGATCGAGTTCTTGAAGAACCATTTGCGAGGTGTAATCGGAAATGGAGTGGCCGAATTAGGAATCAAACGACTTGGAACTAAAGGAATGGTTGATGGTGTCGGATCACCGATGATCTCGGTTAATAAACCGATGATATTGTGGTAATAAGCTGTAGTGCGTAATCCACCGTTCCACCAGGTCGAATAAACAGAACCCGATTTCATCGTGTAGCCTGGTTTTCCCTCCGCGTTCAAACGTGAACTCATGGCAGCGCCTAAAGCATCGATTCCCGTGATTAATAAAGGATCATAGACGTAATTGAATGGATCTCGGTAGGGAGGACCAGCGACTACCGTTCCTGCTGGGCCTGTTTGGTGGTGGTTGTACAGGATTTGAGGCATCCACTCGATGTATTGCTGGCGAGACATATTCGTCGTCTCGCTCATGTTCATCATGTAGAAATCGCGGTTATTATCGTGTCCAATATATTTCTCATATAAACGAGGTAAGTTATCTGTTGAGCGTTTCAAGGTATCCGCCTTGCGCATGTACCAATTAGAAACGAGTTCCTGGCCATCTGGGTTTGCGTGAACGAATAGGATGATGGTGTTTTGAAGAATACGTTTTGTTTCCTCGTCATTACGGGTGGTAAACTGGTAGATCGACTCGATCCACTGGTGAATTCCCACTGTTTCGGTGGCGTGTAAACCGCCGTCGATCCAGACGATGGCCTTTCCTTCTTTGGCCAAAGCCTTAGCCTCCTGCTCAGACAAACCTTCCGCTCGCGCTAAGCGCTGCGAAATCGCCTTGTATTTCGCTAAATTCTTAATATTCGCGGGATCAGAAACGATCACCATGTATTGATTTCTTCCCTCTTCCGTCTTCCCAATCGACTGTAATTTCACGCGATTAGAGGACGCAGCCACCTTTTTTAGGTAGCCTTCTGTCTGCGTAAACGTAGCTAAATGGTAGTTATCGCCTATGTTAAAGCCAAAATGCGATTTAGGACTAGGAACCTGCGCGCTTACAGTCAACGACGCAAATAAGAATAGGAGTAAGATTTTTTTCATAGTTTAAATCAGGTAAGCTTTAAAGATAGAAATATAGAAATTAATATTTAGCTTAGTGGCTGTAAATTTACGTAGCTATGAATAAAAAAGTATCCTTTATTGGCCTGATTGCGATGGCCGCTTTGAGCATGATGTCCTTAACGAAGGCTCCTGCTGTTACAGAAGAACCTGCAGAGGTTAATTACACCAAATATTGCGCGTCTTGCCACGGTGAAAAAGTGGAAGCGTTCGTGGACCGCAAATGGAAACACGGAGACAAAAAATCAGACATCTTAAACAGTATCACAAATGGTTATCCTGATGCAGGAATGCCTACCTGGAAAGAGGTTTTGACTCCTAAAGAAATCGAAAAATTAGCAGATCTGATCGTCGAAAACTTAGCCGGTGTGGAACAATATAAATTCGCGAATAAACCGACTTCGAACATCTTCAAATCAGAGGGGATGACTATCGCTTTGGACACAATCGCGACAGGTTTCGAAAGCCCTTGGGGTTTCGCCCAATTACCTTCCAATGATTATTTGATTACGGATCGCTCTGGCGTATTGTATTTAGTGGACCAAAACCGCAACAAAACAGCGATCACCGGAATACCTTCCGTTTTTGCTCAAGGTCAAGGTGGTTTATTAGATGTTAAGCTTCACCCGCAATTTGAAAAGAATGGATGGATCTATCTGTCGTACTCTAAATTTAAAATGGAGGATGGGGCCAAAGTAAACACAACGGCCATCGTTCGTGGAAAAATCAAAGATAATAAGTGGGTAGAAGCACAGGAGATTTTCGAGGCGAAACCTTACACGAAAACCTCTTACCACTACGGATCTAGGATTACTTTTGATAAACAAGGACATATTTTCTTCTCTGTGGGTGAACGCGGAATGGAGAAAGTATTCCCACAAAATTTAGATAACGATAACGGAAAAATTCACCGTTTAAATGACGATGGTACGGTTCCTGCTGACAATCCATTTAAGAATTCAGATCACCCGAGCATCTATTCTTATGGCCAAAGAAACCCACAAGGTTTGACGACCAATCCTTGGACTGGGGACATTTGGGAGACCGAGCACGGTCCTCGCGGCGGTGATGAAATTAACCTGATTCAACCTGGTAAAAATTATGGTTGGCCAGTCATCACCTATGGTATTAATTACGATGGAAAACCGATTTCAGCAATCTCTAAAAAAGAGGGCATGGAGCAACCTGTTTCCTATTTCATCCCTTCCATCGCCCCATCTGGATTAACTTTTGTGACAGGTGATAAATACCCGGCTTGGAAAGGCAACTTGATGATCGGCTCTTTACGTTTCAATTATTTGAACCGGGTGGAAATGAAGAACAACAAGGTAGTTAAGCAAGAGAAGGTCTTGTTAAACGTGGGCCGTATGCGTAATGTTCAGCAAGGCCGCGATGGGTTTTTGTATATCGGGGTGGAGAGTCCGGGGATGGTGTTCCGTTTGCGTCCGCAATAGAGTATAGATTGTAGAGTATAGATTAAAGAGTAGAGAGTAGAGATAGTCCGAAGGTTTTATCTATACTCTTTACTCTCTTATCTCTTATCTCTGTTAAAATTACCGCTTATCATTCTCCTTTTCACAGTGCAACCTTTTTAATGGAAATTGCATCTTCGTTTTTCATTAATTAATTGCCTATATGAGAATATTGATTTTATTGCTATTTTGTTCAATTACGGCTTTTGGCCAAAATTCCTTACACCTACGTTTACAAGATTCCAATAAAGAAGCGCTGCCTTTTGCAACGGTTCTATTGAAGAAAACAACCGATTCAAGCCTGTTAAAGGGTATGAATACGAATGAAAATGGCGAATTACAGGTTACTAAATTACCTCTGGGTAAATTCACTTTAACTATTCAATCAACGGGTTTTAAACCTAGCAAAATTACCTTAGATGAGATTTTGTCTGATACACAAATCGAATTAGGCATCATTACGCTTTTGCCTTTGAGCACGGAATTAGCCGAAGTGAAGGTAACTGCTACGAAACCGTTCATCGAAAAAAAGCTCGACAAGACGATCGTTAATGTAGAGAATTCAGCCATGGCTGCAGGGAATACTACGATGGAATTATTAGAGCGTTCTCCGGGTGTGATCGTGGACAAGGATGGCAATATTTCTTTGCGCGGAAAATCAGGTGCATCAATCATGATTGATGGAAAGATTTCCTACTTGACGGGTGCTGATTTAGCGAATTATCTAAAGAATTTACCAGCAGACCAAATCTCTCAGCTAGAGATCATGGCTAACCCGTCGTCGCGTTATGATGCGGCAGGAACGGGAGGAATTATCAATATCAAGTTGAAAAAGAATTCGAACATTGGTTTGAATGGTTCGGCGAATGCAACAATAGCACAAGGTATTTATTCCCGCCAAAGCACGGGGGTGAATTTGAATTACCGAAAGAATGGCTGGAACTGGTTTGGAAATGGATCCGTCGTTAATAGAACAACGTTAGAGCGCAATAATTTAACGCGTAATTTCAAAGCCCAAAATGAAATTTGGGAGAACGGATTTGCTTTTAAAAATGAGAACCAGACAACCCAATTAAAAGGGGGTGTGGATTGGTATTATTCGAAGAAAACGACCTTGGGGATTTTGGCTTCCGCAAATATCAACCAATTTGTCATTGATAATGGATTAAATCAGACGATTCAATATACTGGTAATGGGACGGCCTTATCCAGACTAAATACCTACAATACAGTAGACAATCCAAGCCATAATTACGCGACTAACTTCAACTTTAAGCATGCCTACGACAGCACTGGCCGTGAGTTGACCATCGACTTAGATTATGCGCGTTTTGTGGATAATAGTGGTTCAAATTTAAGATCGCAATTTCAAGGCGGAAACTTCAGTACCTTGCGTCCTGACTCTCTCTTGTTGAACAATTCTCAATCCTTTGTAGATCAATATTCCTTCAAACTAGATTATGTCCTCCCCTCATTCCTCAAGTCAAAGTGGGGCGCTGGCTTAAAATCTTCCTATGTGAAAACGGATAATGATTTACGTTTCCAAGGCAAAAACGAAGGGGCACCTGCCTTTACTTTTTTAACTGGCCAAAGCAATCACTTCGTCTATGAAGAACAGATTCACGCGGCCTACCTGAACACAGAACGCGCCATCGGCAAATTCAGTTACCAAATCGGATTACGTGGGGAGTGGACTGTAGCCGATGGCTTGTCTCAAGCCTACACAGCGGACTCGAAAGACTCGACATTCCACCGCGATTATGCTCAATTATTTCCGAGTGCTTTTTTTCAATATGATCTGTCCAAAAACCACAGTCTCAGCTTGAACTTTTCACGTCGAATCGATCGTCCAAGCTACGGGGATTTGAATCCTTTTGTGTTCTTTTTAGATAATTACACCTTCAAAGTGGGTAATCCGATGTTAACTCCTCAGCTAACGAACTCAGTAGAATTCAGCCACACCTTTATGGGTGCATTCAGTACTATTTTGGGCTACAGTCATACCACTAATGTCATTACTGAAATCCTAAAGCAAGACACAGAGGCTCGAAAATCCTACCAGACCACGGCAAACATGGCCGAGCGAACAAATTATAGCCTTGGTTTTTCTCTACCCATCCCTATTGCAAAATGGTGGAGCAGTAATACTGACATCTACTTTAATCGAGCTGAACTCGTAGGAAAAGTGGAAAATGCGAAACTAAGTCCAGCTAATAACCAGTTCTATTTCAACACGAACCACATCTTTACCTTACCAAAAGAATACCGCTTCGAAATCGGTGGAAATTATTTCACTGGTGGATTAGAAAGTGCCTTTATTTTTGGGGCAGGTGGATCGCTCAATCTTGGAATCCAAAAAACGGTATTGAAAAAACGCGGAGTCATCCGATTGAATGCACAAGACGTGCTTTATACCTCTAACCCCAATGTGTTTATTAAATACGGAGACTTAGATATCGTTGTGCGTCCCCAACAAGATTCCCGCGTAGTCCGCTTGAATTTCTCTTACCGTTTTGGGAATATGTCCATCAAAGGGGCGAGAGAGAGAGCGACGGGGTTGGATGCGGAGAAGTCGAGGGTGAAGAGTCAATAAGAATGCCCTGAGAATATGGCTACTAAAATTGACCTACGATATAATTTTTTGTAGCCATATTCTCAGCACAATTCTTATCTCTACTCTATACTCTCCCTCCGGACTCATTCCCTCCGGACTATTTCTAATCTCCTCTCTATACTCTCTAATCTCTAATCTCTTTATGCTTTGTGCTTTATGCTCTATGCTCTACGAAGAAGAAGTTGAAGTAGATGATTAAAAATCATCTACTTCAACTTCTTCTTCGTTCACCCTCCTCCTCTCCAGCGCTTCTTTCATCTTCTTGGTTTCAAGCTTGTAAGTGAAGCCGATAAAGAAAATGCGGGTTTCCTTTTTACGTACTATGTCACTGATTAGGCCGAAGGGACGGGAGTCGTAGACCGTTTTTTGGGTATCAAAAATATCATTTACGCGGGCATTAATGGAGAGTTTGCCAAAATCTTTTTTGACCCCAAAATCCACCGTATAAAAGGGTTGAATAATGCCAAAAGGGTTAATTTGTTCAGATTGAAATATCCCAGATATTTGAGCGGACCACTGCTTGTTCCATTTAAATTGTTGGTTCAAACGCGTATTCCAACTCCAACGATTCAAAGACACTTCTGTGTTATTAATCAAGCCTTCTAAGTCCGTTTGAAAAATAGATGAATTCAAGGTGACTTTATAGTTCTTCGTGATGGACCAAGTGGATATATTCTCGAAACCCCAGGCACGGGATTTGGAGATATTTTCATAGCGAGTCAAAGTGGTATCCCCTCCTAAAAATGTCCTCACCCTCCCTACTAATCCTGTAATCTCTCGGTAAAATAAAGTGTTCGATACAGACAGCGATTTAAAATCTTTATTGTGAGCTAATTCTAGCAAAAGTGTTCTTTCTGGCTTTAAATTAGGATTCCCTGAGTTTAAATTCAGCGGATCTGCAAAAGAAATAAATGGATTTAAGGATTTATAACTAGGCCGAGTAATGCGGGTAGAAAGCCCAAAAGAGAGCGATTCCGTCGTAGAAACAAGATGGAGTATGGATAAAGCGGGAAACAAATTCACGTAGTTTTGCTTCACTCCACCAGCTATTTCTGTCGCTTCTAACCTCAGGCCAGCATCTACATTCCATTTTGCACTTTTATAGGCTTGCGAGAGGTAGGCGGCTTGCACGTGCTCTTGGTAGTCGAATCCATTAGATCTTTCCAAATCACGTTCGTATAGTTCCTCTTTTAATCTTTCATAGCGAAAGTCATTTGTGAAAAACCGGGAATTAAATCGAAAGCCGTAGTCTACTTTCAGGCGGGGCGAAATCGTTTTAGTCCAGTCGCCCTGGAGTAAGAGAGTGGAGTTTTGGCTAGAGGCCGCAGAGCGCTCAAAACGCTCTGGAATGTTTGGGTTAGGGGTTTCGAAATTCTCGTAGAAATAGTGTTGATAAAATTGATTCGCGTCTGATCCTTGATTGCTAATCCATAAAAAATCGATTTTCCCGTTCGCACTCGGGTTGTAAAACAGATTTAAATCGAAGCCATAATCACTCCCTTTTTTATCTGCCTCGCGCGCATACAGACGATCAGCCGTACTCACAAACTCACTTTTATTATAGCGCGTTTCTGAATTGTGATCTCTCGAAAGCCGACCGATAAAAGACATGCCTATACTGCGGTCTTTGCTGAGTGTATACGTGGAGTTTAGACGAAGGGATTGATTGTAATCCCGGTTGATTTCATCCGTGTTTTGGGTGATTTGAGAATAGCCAAATCTACTTTGATTTTCCCGGTACAAGGACTGGTAATTGTTTCTGCTGTTTTGGCGCAAATTAAGGTCAATCAAATGAGTCCAACGCTTCACACCTTTAACATAGGTGGCAGAGAGGGCATATTTGTCATTTGTGCCCACATTCGAATTTATCCGAAGAGATTCTGATTTCGACCCTTTTTTCAATACAATATTCAATATTCCTGAACTTCCTTCGGCCGTGTATTTGGCTCCGGGATTCGACAGAATTTCAATGCGATCGATCTGATCAGCCGGATACAGGCTCAACGCATTTGCGCGGGATGAACTCACAATCCCTGCCGGCAAACCATCAAAAAATAAGGTCAAATTTTGGTTTCCACGGTAGGTGACGTGGCCATCACTCGTGACATAAATGGAGGGGATATTACTTAAAATGTCAAACAGATTACCTCCTAAATTCGTCAAATTAGCCCCTACTTGGTACACTTTTTTCGAAGGGTCAGTGGATAATTCAGACCGAATTCCCTCGACTTTTACCTCCTTTAATGTGCGCGTTGAATCGACTTGCGCCGCAAGCGAAAAGGGCAAAAGAAAAATGAGGATTTTATGCATCTACATCGAGTGGAGCGGACTCATTTTCTTTGGAAAAATAATACACCCTTAATTGCGCAATTCCACGTTGATAATCCACTTTAACCACCTGTACTTTGTGAATCACATATCCAGTTCTTTCTGTTAAATCCTTGAGTAATTCTGCTCGTTCTGCTGGTTTGATTAAACCCAGATTATCGTAGTTTAAAGTTTGGTAATTCTCATGCGTCAGCGATAAAGTTCTGCCTAGTAAAAAAGTCATGGCAACTAATACCGAATTCGCCACCAAAAGCATCTCCAGATTCACTAATGAGGCTAAGGAATTAATTATTCCGAGCGTCACCACTAAGAAAAAATAACCCATTTCACCGATCGGAACGGTGACTGTCCGGTAGCGAAACATGGAGAACAAAGCAAACAATCCGAAGGCGAAACCAAACTTCAAATCCGCCTCTGCTAATAGGTAACAAAGCACGAAAAGGATCGTATTAAATAAGAAAAAGGTGAAAACGAAGTCGTTGTTTCGGTATTTCGGGTAGTAGATAAAACGCACCACAATGAACGTGAAAAGTAAATTAAGTGCGTACCTAAGGAGGAAATTTTCTAGCATTTGTTCTGAATTATCTTCAAATATAACCAAATAGATTTAAACCACATTTTATCTATTTAAGCCTACTCCTGATAACAATCAGGAATTTAACCCGTTATATTGTATAAATTTCGACCTAAAACCCTGAGTCCACATGGAAGATAAAATCAAACGAAACGAATTCTTAAAATCATTAGGCTTTAAAGGGGCCTCTCTTTTAGCCGTTTACTGCGGTGTTTCCAGCCTAAGTTCTTGTAAAAACGAGGACGTTACCCCAGCCAGCAGTATAGATTTTACTTTAGATCTTACAAATGCTGTGTACAGTAAATTAAACACGGCAGGAAATTACGTCATCTCAAATGGAATCGTCATTGCGCGCGTTTCAAGCACTTCTTTCGCAGCTGTTACGCAAGTTTGCTCACATGAGAATAAGGCCAATGTCATTTACAACGGTACCGAGTTTTACTGCACTCAACACGGGGCCACTTTTTCAACCAGTGGAGTGGGAACCAATGCAAATGGTAGCAGAGGAATCAAAGCCTACCAAACCACCTTATCAGGAACTAACCTTCGTGTATTCTCCTAATGAAAAAAATACTCCTACTCCTCGTTTTTAGCACTCCGCTGTTCGCTCAGGATGATCTTTTAGCCATGCTCGAAAAAGAGGACGCTAAAAAAGTAACGTACACCCAGGCTACTTTCAAGGGTACACGCCTCATTAATGGTCAAACGGTGGAAACCCTCGCGAAGCAGCATTTGAATTTCTGGATATCTCATCGTTTTGGATCCATAAATTCTGGATTCATTGATAATTTTCTGGGTTTAGATGAGGCCAAAATTCGTTTAGGCCTCGAGTATTCCTTAACGGATAAACTATTGCTAGGAATGGGCCGTTCAACCATTGAAAAAACGTACGACTTCTATGCTAAATACAAGGTACTAGCGCAATCAAGTAAAATGCCCGTAACGGCCACCCTGTATGGGGGTATGACAACCAATACGATGCCAAGTGGCTACACAACATCCAGTGGAAATGTGATGCGTTACCAAAATAATTTGCAACGCCAATCCTATTTTGGTCAACTTCTAATCGCCCGCAAATTTTCAGATAAATTATCTCTTCAATTAATGCCTACTGTGTTGCACAATAATTTATCCGAATCAATATACCTAGATAATAATATGCTATCGATGGGTTTTGGTGGAAGGTATAAAGTCACGAATCGCTTGAGCATTTCGGCAGAGTATTATAAAAATATAGTAGATAAAGAAGATTATGAAGAAGGAGCAGGCGTAGCCTACCCTTACCAAGATTCTTTTTCACTCGGTTTTGATATTGAAACAGGCGGACACGTCTTCCAATTGCATTTGACTAACTCCAGAGGTATGACGGAGAAACATTTTATAGGCCAAACACTAGGTACCTGGGGCGCTGGCGACATCTTTTATGGCTTTAACGTAGCCCGTACATTCAGTTTAGAACCTAAGAAAAAATGAAAAAACTCCTCCTTTTAGCTCTGTTATTTATTGGATTCCAATCCAAAGCACAATTATTCATGACCACCACAGGCGAGGTTTCGTTTTTCTCCAAAACACCTATGGAAGATATTGATGCCGTCAACAAATCCGTTAACAGTATTATAAATACCGCGACGAATGAAGTGGCTGTTCAAATGCGCGTCACCAATTTCGTGTTTCCAAACAAATTAATGCAAGAGCATTTCAATGAAAACTATTTAGAGAGCGAAAAATTTCCCTCCGCCACTTTTAAAGGTAAAATTAAAGAGTCTGTAAATCTAAGTGTAGCAGGGACCTACCCTATCACAGCATCGGGATCAGCCACTATTCACGGCATAACTCGTCCCATCGAATTAAAGGGAACCATTATTTCAACAGGTTCAACACTGGCTCTTACTTGTCAATTCGAGGTTAAACTAATTGATTATAGTGTTAAAATACCTAAAATTGTTTTTGCCAAAATCGCTGAGGTAATCAAGGTTTCAAGCAAAATCAATTATACCAAAAAATGAAAAATCTCTGGGTCCTAGCGGTACTAATTCTGGTTTTCTCTTGTCTAAACGACAAAAACATACCTTTGCCCGTCAAGCCTATTTCAATCGACACCACGACTATTCCACCCGTCGTGACCACCCCTGTTGTCACTAACTGTAGCCCTGATACCGTCTATTTCAGCCAAACTATTTTACCGCTAATTACCTCGAATTGTGCCATGAGCGGTTGTCATGATGTGATTAGCCGCAAAGAGGGTGTGATTTTAACCGATTATACGAACATCATGCGCGAGGTGAAAGTATCCTCCCCTGCGTCAAGTGACCTTTATAAATGCCTTTTCGCGAACAGTGAAGAAAGAATGCCGCCTGCTCCTGCAACTGAATTTAGTTCAGCAAACAAAGGACTCATTTTAAAATGGATCCAACAAGGAGCGAAAAACAATTCTTGCTCTAATACCGCCACTTGTGACACGGTCAATGTAAGCTTTAGTGCATCCGTTTCGCCCGTTCTAAAAACCTATTGCGTGGGTTGCCACAGCGCAGCAAGTCCATCCGCAGGCATTGATTTATCCACTTATACCGCTGTAAAAGTCTACGCTACAAACGGTCGACTCATGGGATCCATTACCCATGCGGCCGGCTACAAACCCATGCCATCCAGTATATCAAAACTAGGCGCCTGCGAAATCAATCAGATCAAAGCGTGGGTCACCAAGGGAATGCTTAATAATTAAATAAATAGCTAACTATTTAAATTTACATTTTACACGTTTCGTAACTCTCCTGATTTTTATCAATTTTTAAGTTCGTTATCGCTCATTATGAAGCGTATTAAGAATCTATGTTATATTATGTTATAACCGATTAATAAGTTTTTTTGATTATTTGAACTAAACAAAATACATTTACTACACTATTGGTTTTTAAATTGGCCGAAATGCCCTCTGTTCTTTTTTAAGATGAAAAAAATTGCCCTACTGTTTGCCCTTGTTTTGAGTTCTATTGTATCTCAAGCAGCGTTCAAGACAACTCTTGAGTTAGGTTCTTCTAAGCGACTGGAGGCGAATAGGGTGGTGGCTGTGAATGATTCCATCACGTTTTACGTGGGCAGAGCAAATTCAGCTGTATTTCCGGCTGGATCGGGTGCTGTTCAAGGTATTACACCTTCTCTCCCTACCGGAGTGAGTTTAGATTTGACAACTGGGGCATTGTCTGGAACTCCATCTACAACACAGGGTTATGTAGAATATACGATTACAGGAGGAACACCTTCACCACGAGTTTTTAAATTAAGAATTGTGGATGATAGAGGGCCTTCGTTTACATACGCTACGCCATTCACATTTAACGAAAAATCTGCTATATCGCCTATCGTACCCACTATCTCTGAGGGTACAGGAATCACCTTTTCTGTAAGCCCAAGCCTACCTACAGGACTAAGCTTAAACACTTCTACAGGTATAATTAACGGCACTCCAGCCGCTCCCAGCTCGGGTAATTACCAAATTGTTGGATCTAATATTTACGGAAGTTTGGCAGTTAATATTAGTATCACAAGTGTGGCCATTGCCCCTATATTTACTTATAATCCAAGCAATTTACAATTTAGGAAATATGAAAATATTTCACCTAGACCAGCTCCCATAAATACAGGGGGTACTCCTACAAGTTATGCCATTGTGGGAGGAGGAAATCTTCCAGATGGGGTTTCATTGAACACGTCAAATGGTGAATTTTTTGGTTTTCCTTTTGGAAATACCATTACTAGTAACTACACCGTTTCAGCTACAAATGCAGCAGGAACTAACACAAGTACTGTTAGTGTTGCCATTTTAAGCGAGGCTGCTCCTATTACACCATTTAACTATTCTCCTGCCAATGTAAGCCTAATTCAAGGTGTCGATGCCGTTATTGCTAGACCCACTATTACGGGTTCAAATATTACTTACAGTTCGACTACACTCCCTAATGGTTTATTTATAATTGGATCTTCAGGAGAAATAAGAGGCACACCATCAACAACACAAGAATATACACCTGTTATTGTAACAGCTACAAATAATAGTGGTTCCATTACAACCACAGTCAGCTTTGAGGTGAAAGCACCACTTCCTACCATCACATATGCACCTACCACTTCACAGTCTTTTGTTATAAATCAGGCTATTAACAATTGGATACCTACCATTACAGGTACTCCCGTTAATGTTTCAATAACACCTGCACTTCCAACAGGGTTAACCATTGGTTTAAATTCAGGTATTATTAACGGAACGCCAACAGCTTTGGCTCCATCTGCTACTTATGTTGTCACAGCCACAAATAGCACCGGTTCTATTTCCACAACCATTACTTTAGCAGTCACTGCTGTTCCACCTACTTTCCAATACCCTGATAACCCATATACAGGAACAGAAAACCAGCCGATAACAATTTCACCTACTTTTGCACCTTCGGGAACGACTGCGAGCGCTTATTCAAATTTCTCTATATCACCGAATCTACCAGGAGGCTTGAATTTAAGTAGTTCAACTGGTATCATTACCGGGACACCATCTGAGGCTCGCACCAGATCTAATTATATTGTTACTGGAATTTATAGTGGTAATCAATCGAATACAGCCACTATTTCTTTGGAAATTTTACCTGTATTACCTAACATAACGTATCCTTATACAAGTAGTGCACCTGAGGTATTTACAATTGGCGTTAATAAAACAATCAATCCAGTAAATACGGGAGGATCTGCTAGTGGTACATGGAGTGTTACTCCAGCATTACCCGCTGGCCTAAGTTTAAATACATCAACAGGTCAATTAGGTGGATCCGCAACAACGATATCTGCAGATGCAACATATACGATCAGTACATCTAATAGAGCAGGTTCAGTTAATACAACATATAGAATTCAAGTAAAAGACAAAGACCCTAACCCAGCTTACCCTGATGCACCCTATATATTATATCAATCTAATTCAACGATTACACCTAAAGTACCGACCAATACAAATGGTGGGGTAATTACTTCTTGGAGCATTGGGCCTGCTTTGCCTTCAGCTCTTTCTTTTAACACAAGCACAGGTGTTATTTCAGGTGTTCCATCATCACTTTCTGATTCTCAAAATTATATTATTACGGCAAGTAATGCCACTTCATCAAGAACTGTTTCGATTAATTTATCGGTTGTTATTCCACCCCCAACAATAACTTGTCCTGCGAACAAAATATTTACAGTAGGTTCAGCTATTCAATCTTTTACATTCTCAACAACTAATCAAGTTGACTCATATAATGTAACACCTGCCTTACCAACTGGATTAAATATCAATAATTCAACAGGACAAATTACCGGAACACCTACTGTCGTAGGAACCTATCCTATTACTATACGCGTAACCAATTCCACAGGATTCGCGGAATGTACCTTTAACATTACTGTAAATCCCACCTTACCAACGATAACTTATACGCCAACTGCAAAAATATTTAGCGTAGGACAAGCGACTGGTAACTGGACCCCAGTAATAACAGGTCAACCAATAACTTCTCTTTCAATTAATCCTGCATTACCTGCTGGATTAAACTTCAACACAGCTGACGGAACTATCTCAGGTACCCCAACGGCCTTATCTAGCAATACTTCCTACACTGTAAATATTGGTAATGCGGCTGGTTCTGGATCAACGATTATTCAGATAACTGTTGGAAATGACTGCCCTATCAATTTTAGTTATTCTACCCCTAATAATACGTATACCAAAGGAACGGCAATTCCTAATTTAATTCCGACAGTCACGAGTGGTTCTACCACTGCCTTTAGTGTTAGCCCTGCATTGCCTGCAGGTTTAGGAATTAATTCTATTTCAGGTTATATCACGGGAACACCTACTGTAGCTTCTGCAAATACAGCCTATACAATAACAGCTAATAATGGAACTTGTTCTTCAACTGCGAGTGTAAACATTCTCGTTAATCCAGATGCTCCTGTGATTAGTTATGCCCCGGCTGCCAATCGCTCTTTTGTGGTAAATTCCCCAATAAGCCCAAATTGGACAATAGTTAATACAGGCGGACCTATTGCAAGTGTTAGTATATCTCCAGCACTCCCAAGTAATTTAACTCTAAATACAACAACAGGAGAAATATCAGGAACACCTAGTGCTATCCAAGCCAATACAAACTATACCGTAACGGCAACTAACGCTGGAGGAACAGGAACTGCGCAAATTTCTTTCAATGTAGTAGCAAACCCTTGTCCTATTACTTTGACTTATAATCCTTCGGGAGGCGTCTACACTCAAGGAACTTCTATTACTACATTAACTCCAATTGTAAGTGGTTCAGCAAATACATTTACAATTAGTCCTGCCATTCCTGCAGGCTTAAGTCTAAATGGAACAAATGGAATCATAAGTGGTACACCATCTGCAGTTCAGTCAGCAACTACTTATACGATTAATGCAAGTAATGGAACATGTTCTGGAACAGCTACTTTAAATATTACTGTAAATCCTACACCTCCTAATATATCATATACCCCAAGTAATAGATCTTTAGTAATTAATGCAGCCATTACACCTACATGGGCTCCAGTAAATACTGGTGGGGCAATTTCAACTGTAAGTATTACACCTGCATTGCCAAATGGATTGAATTTTAATACTTCCAATGGTGATATTACTGGTGCACCTACTGCACTTCAAACAACAACTGCTTATACAATTGTTGCATCTAATGCAGGAGGAACGTTTACAACAACAATCTCATTTAGTGTAATCGCCGACCCTTGTCCAATCGCGTTTAACTACTCGCCAGCAAGTCAGACTTTCATCAATGGTAATGCCATCGCAGCAGTTAGCCCAACCATTACTTCAGGTGCTCCCAATACCTATTCTATTAGTCCATCGCTTTCTGCGGGTCTTGGCTTAAATGCT
>CAILUB010000027.1 GCA_903837305.1 uncultured Cytophagaceae bacterium | reverse complement strand
TCGCGGCATCCGCGCACCAGGCGTGGTCCGCTAATATATTTACGACCGTGTCGGATATGTTCCCCAAACACGCGGTTTCATCGGTCGTGGGAATCGGTGGATTGGCCGGTTCGCTAGGGGGTGTAATTTTCCCCTATATTATTGGAGTAATTTTAGATTCTTACAAGGCAGATCAGGCTTTGTCATCCGGATATAATGTTATATTTGTGGCTTGTGGCTGTGCCTATTTATTTGCGTGGTTACTTATTCATTTCATTTCGCCTAAAATGGAGGCGGTTAAATCTTAAACCTAAAGACTATGAAAAAATTGTTATTTGCTTTGTTAGCTTTATCTGGAAGCGCTTTTGCTCAGGATGAAAACCATCCGCTAGAGGGCGCTTGGAATTTAAATGTATCGATGGAGAACCGCAACGGCGGTGTTTCTACCGCACCATCTTGGTTAGAAGTGCGTCACTCAGGACTTAGAACGCTCACGGGTAGATTTGTGGGAGATGGTGGGTCAGCACGACCTATCGCAGAAGTTTTTTACAAGGATGGTCACCTCTCATTTAAAATTCCACCACAATGGGATAGAGAGGAGACTTACATGTCCTTCGAAGGAGATTTGAAAGACGGTAAATTATCAGGAACGATTGTTACTCCAGGAGGGAAAGCGATGGCCTTTACCGGTTCTCGTGCTCCTTCGTTAGTGAGAAAGTCGGAACCAGTTTGGGACAAATCCATCACCTTGTTCAATGGAAAAGATTTAACAGGATGGAAGGCATTAGGTCCTAAAAACCAATGGGTCGCAGAAAATGGGGTCTTAAAAAGCCCAGCGTCTGGCGCGAATTTGTGTACAGAACAAAAATTCAACGACTTTAAGTTACACATCGAATTCCGTTTACCTCCGCATAGTAATAGTGGAGTGTATTTACGCGGCCGTTATGAGGTGCAGGTGGAAGATAGCTACGGAAAACCAGCTTACAACATCTATTTAGGTGGTATTTATGGTTTTATCGATCCACTTTTCCAAGCGGCAAAACCGTCCGGCGAATGGCAAACCTATGATATTACTTTAGTGGGACGCAAGGTTTCTGTTACCTTAAATGGCCAAAAAATTATCGTCGACCAAAACATCCCCGGCATCACAGGCGGTGCGATGGACAGCGACGAAGCGGCTCCAGGTCCTATTATGATGCAAGGTGACCACGGTCCTGTAGAATATAGAAACATTGTGTTGACTCCAGCGAAATAATGAAGAAATTAGCTTTAACAGAAGATTGGACTGTAGTCCTTTTGGGATTTTTAATCATCGCTTTAGCTCTTATAGGAGTTAAGATTCCTTCCCCCTCTTTTGGCTGGGAATCAACAAGTGATTTAACCGAGAAGGTAATCACGGCGGGCAATCTGTTAAAGCTGAGTCAGATTTTCGTTTTTACTTACCTCATAGCGATTCTCTCGGCAAGCGTATTAGGCAAAAGTATAGTGGGGACCATAAAGGGTTTCCCGATTGTATTTGCGCTTACTTCGCTTGCCTTGATTTTAGCGGGTAACGCTTTCTTGAAAAATTGGAATTTAGAAGCGGTAATTTTCAGCTTGACGATCGGGCTAGTTTTGAGTAATTTCTTCTCGCTTCCTTCCTGGCTGACCGAATCGCTTTCGACGGAATTGTTTGTGAAAATTGGTTTGATCCTATTAGGGACGAGCGTGATTTTCGGGGACATATTAAAGGCTGGTTCACTCGGTTTGATTCAGGCTTTAGTAGTGGTGATTTCGGTTTGGTATTTCGCGTTTTGGATTTCCAAAAAGATGGGCATCGACGAAGAGTTCGCTATCATGATCTCCAGTGCGGTATCGATTTGCGGTGTCTCAGCGGCTATTGCAACGTCTGGAGCCATCAAGGGTGATTCCAAAAAGTTGTCCTATGTCATCTCCATCGTCTTGATTACGGCGATTCCGATGATCATCTTTTTGCCTTTTATCGCGCAGGCTTTGGGTCTTTCGCAAGCGGTTACAGGCGCTTGGTTAGGTGGAACGATTGATACAACCGGAGCGGTGATCGCTTCGGGAACCATGGTGGGCGAGGAGGCCTTGAAGATTTCGACAATTGTTAAATTCTCCCAAAACGTTTTACTAGGTTTCGCCGCTTTCGCGATTTCGATCTATTGGACGGTGACAAACAATCAGTCTTCTGCAGTGCAAGAAGCAAAGCCTACAGCCTCAATCATCTGGGAGCGCTTCCCTAAGTTCGTTTTGGGTTTCATCGCTGCTTCTCTATTGTTCTCCTTCGTGATTTCATCCGAAACGATTGATTCGGTTAAAGGAGGTTTCAAAGCTTTGCAAGGACTTTGGTTTGCCTTAGCCTTCACAAGCATCGGTTTGGAAACCAAGTTTTCGGATTTGTTCTCCAAAGAAGGGAAGAAGCCACTATACGCCTTCCTAATTGCGCAGCTGTTTAACGTATTCGTGACGCTGGCAGTGGCTTACGTGCTGTTTAGCTAGTTTTTATACAATAATTAACAAAGAATACTTAATCTATCGTTTTTATAGAATATTGTATTATCTTTGCCAAATGAAGTATTTGTTTTTCTTTTTGTTCCCTCTCTTTGCAGTACAAGCCCAAAACCAAGTGGAGCATCAATCCCAGATTTGGTACGGATATTACCTTTCTCACTCTTTAACTAATCAGTGGTATGTGCAGGGAGAAGTGCATACTCGGCATTTTATAGACCCTTTGGTGCACCACCAAAATGCGTTTAGAGCGCATGTGCATCGCACGATAGGGGAGAATTGGGATCTTTCTGCTGGAGCGGCTCTTTTTTTGAATACGCCTAATGATCCCCAGACGCTTATTCGTCTTGCCATTCCAGAGTACCGACCACACTTTGATGTAGTGTATAAACATAGCTGGTCTAAGGTTCGCATCGATCACCGCTTTCGATCGGAAATGCGCTTTAATCAAGAAACGAATGTGAGCCGCACGGAACTTACGGATGCCGTTAACTTCAGTAATTACCGTTTTCGCTACCGAATTCAAGCCCTATTTCCCTTAATTAAGCAAATACAGGGGAAAGTGAATACGGAAATTTTATTGAATGCAGAGCAAGAAAATCCGGCAAATACGTTAGACCAACATCGGATGTTCGCCGGCGTAAGTATTCCGCTACGGGATAATTTAACTGCGGATATAGGTTATTTACATGCTTTTCAACAGCGCCCAAATTTGAATTATTATGATCGAAGCATTTTAAGCATTATGGTCTATCACCGTATCCCTTAAATAGCTTTTTTATGCCAATCCCATAGCACAATATCCCAGCCAATCCCACCATAATCCAAGGTGTCAATCACCTGAAATCCGCGTTTTTGATGTGCTTTTAATGAACGGTGATTCGCCTGAGCCACGTCGGTGACACAATATGTGAATTGATTAGCATAATGATCGCGGAAACTGCCGTAGAGTTTTTGGACCAAATCCTGTCCCCGATACCCCTTCGAAACACAAAGTTGAGCTACAATCACATAATTTTCTACGGGCTTACTTTCGAAAACGCAGCGTTCGATATTCTCTACTAAATCTGCTAATAATTCATGGTGTCGTGCGGTTTCTGGAAGAGCCACCAGGCTATAACCTACCACCTTTTCGCCATCCTTCGCGATGATACTTGGACTTGCTCTGTGAAGTAATTCTAAAAAAGGGAGATCATATTCCGCCATCAAAAACCCCTGCGACTCCGCTTCTTCTTGCGTAATATTTTTACGCAAATTAGCTTGCTGCAAAGCTAAAACGCCTTTCATCTCCTGTTCTGTAGTAACTAATTGAAGTGTGATCATGGGCCTATTAGGAAATACTGATGTCAAAGCCCTGCAATAAACCCGCTAATCCATCTTGTGAAAACTTCGCCTTCTTAATTTGATTCAGACTTGGATGAATGACGTAATTGAAGGCTGTTCTAAAGTCCGCTTTGCTTACATTCGTTTGATCAAATAAGGCGCCTGCAAGATCGCAATCATCGAAAGAGGCTTCAGAGAAATCAGCTTCCGTGAAGTCGACTTCGTGCAGCGCACAACTATCGAATGTTGTCTTTTTACCCTTGATTTGATAGAAGGAGGACAGATTTAAGACGCAGGTATCGAAGCTAACTTCGAATAAGAATGGGTTGCAAGCCTCGAAACGAAGGCCCTGCATTTTACAATCTTTGAAGTGAACCTTTTGGAGTGCAGCACCGCTTAGTTTGACTAAGCTAATATTGCAGGATTCAAAGGTGCAATCAACAAACTGAAAATTTTTAAAATCAGCTGATTCAAAGCTGCAGTTTTTGAAAACGCAATGTTCGTATTCGCCTAGGACGAGTATGCTTTCTTTCTCGAATTTTTGATCGACGATATAAGGCTTTTCCATGCCGCAAATTAGGGATATTTTCCTATTTTTACACCACAAAAAATTCCCTTCCTAAGAAGAAATAGCCTCGCCAAAAAACGAACTATGCAACTATTCGATTTTCCTGCTGACCCTTCCATAAACCTGCTTCCAGGCGACGGAATCGTCCATTATTATGGAAAATTGATGTCTTCAGAAGAGGCTTCCACTATGGCTGTGGCGCTACTGAATGGCATCGAATGGCGAAACGATGAGGCGGTTATTTATGGCAAACGCATCATCACGAAACGCAAGGTAGCCTGGTACGGCGAAGAGCCCTTTTCGTACACTTATTCTAATACCACAAAGACGGCCTTACCCTGGACGCCGGAATTGCTTGTCCTGAAAAACCTCGCCGAAAAACACTCAGGCGAAACCTATAATTCTTGTCTTTTGAATCTATACCACGACGGCTCCGAAGGGATGGCCTGGCACAGTGATGGTGAAAAAGATTTGCGGAAAAATGGGGCAATAGGCTCGCTTAGTTTTGGCGCAGAACGTAAATTCTGCTTCAAGCACAAACAATCCGGCGAAAAAATAGACGTCTTTTTAGAAGCAGGAAGTTTGTTAGTGATGAAGGGCGAAACCCAAACTCACTGGCTACACCGCCTACCGCCCAGTACAAAAATTCATCAGCCTAGAATCAATTTGACCTTCAGAACGATCGTCACCACGAGCGCCACATAAACGGGGAAAGCAAACAGCAATAAAGCAAAAAGCACCGAGTCATAAAAGACGGAATCTTTCGTCTTCGCATAGGCAAAAGCCCGCACCGGGATATACAATGGCAAGGCAAAATAGTAAAGTAACCCACGCGAAAATCCCACGTGCCGCGGCACCTCAATCAAGCGCTCCATCTTCTCGAAAACCGAAGCATTAAACTGTACCCGATCCGCCGCTTCCACGATGGGCGTGGGCCACGACATATTTTCAAAAGCCAGGTGAATACCTTTCCCAAAAGCCGTAAAACTCGAATAGCCAATTCCCGCAATCTGAACAATCGGGAAGATCCCTTCTGCATGTGCACTTTCTAAAATACGGCTCGCCCCCTTTTTAAAAGGTTGCAATTCGTGCGTATTCAGACAAATTCCTTCGATGAAAATTAACACAATTCCATCGTTGCGGAGGCACTCCACCGCCTGGCGGAAGGTGTTAGAATTCAGGTGAAGGTGCTCTTTCCCTTCTCTTTGCCGAAATACCGGAAGCATATTCAACTGCCTTAACAAAAAGCCGAAAACTGGATTTCTAAATACATCCCCTCGCGCCAAATAATTGATATTTCTAGGATAAAGAGCACCTATAATCACGGCGTCCAAAAACGAGTCTGGGTGGTTAACGACCAATAAAACGGGTCCTTTGGTATTCATCAGCTCCGCATTTTTCACCACGATGGACGGGCAAAAGATACGCAGCGCAAAACGAACCAATATTTTTAATAGAAAGATCAAGTATTTCTTTAATTTTATCGCTCGCAAGGTTTAAAAAAATTCGCATGCAAGCAAGCTTTCTTTCCGTGGTTTTAATGCCCGTCGCCCTCGCCATCATTATGACTGGTCTAGGTTTATCGCTCACCACCGCAGATTTCAAACGCGTATACGAATACCCTAAAGCCGTCATCGTGGGCCTCGTAACCCAGATGATACTCTTACCTATCATCTGCTTTTTCATCGCTAAAGCCCTCGCTTTGCCACCTGAATTAGCGGTCGGATTAATGTTATTAGCCGCTGCACCTGGAGGCCCTTCTGCGAATTTGTACTCACATATTGCCAAAGGAGACGTAGCTCTCAACGTCACTCTTACTGCCTTAAATAGCATCCTCTCGGTCATCTCGATTGCCTTCATCGTCAATCTTTCGATGAAACTTTTAATGGCACAGGATACCTACGTTCCGCTGCAATTTTCGAAAGTATTAGAAGTATGTTTGATTGTCATTTTGCCCGTTTCGATTGGGATGATCATTCGAAAAAAAGCACCTGGATTCTCCGCTCGATTAGAATCTCCAGTGAAAATTTTGTCGGCCATCTTCCTCGCCTTGATCATCTTTTTAGCCGGATGGAAAGAACGCGATCACCTGATGTACGACATTCAAACCGTAGGCTTAGCTTGTCTTTTATTTAATGTGGCCTGCCTTTCGATTGGTTATTTTCTGCCGCGTTTGTTGAATTTAGAGAAGAAGCAAGCCATTGCTATTGGGATGGAGATCGGGATTCACAATGGATCTTTGGCCATTTTTATAGCCTTGAATGTGATAGGGAATGGTACGATGACGATACCAGCGGTGATTTATAGCATCATTATGTTTATAACCGCAGCTATTTTTGGCTGGCTAGTGAATATGCGGAATTAATCTGCGGATTCCGAACTAGCCCTTTTCTTTTCGATTTTTTTGATGTTCCAAACATACAGCGTCTCCACCTTCGCCCTCGCCCAAGGCGTCTTGCGCAAGAATGTTAAACTTGATTTAATACTCGGATCACTCGCAAAACAATTAATTCGGATTTTGCGAGCCATCTCTTCCCAGCCCAATAGGTCGACTAGATCCGTTAAGATTTTCTCTAAGGTTACACCGTGAAGTGGGTCGTTACTCATGTGGTAGGATTTGAAAACCAAGACGCGTATTCGACATAATTATAGGCCGTCCGCTTGAAAATTTCCGCTGCATCGGGGCTCACATCTTTTAGATATTTGGCTGGATTCCCCGCATAAATGGTTCCTGCCGGCACCCGCATTCCTTGTGTCACGATGGCACCAGCTGCGATGATTGCTCCTTCTTCGATGTAGGCGTTGTCCATGATAATTGCGCCCATCCCTATCAGCACATTGTCTTCGATGGTACAACCATGAACGATCGCATTGTGGGCAATAGAAACGTAATCGCCTATGGTGGTGACGGTTTTTTGGTAAGTACAATGGACCACTGCACCGTCTTGTATATTAGAATAATTTCCGATTCGGATGGAATTCACATCCCCGCGAACGACTGCATTAAACCAGATCGTACAGTGTTTCCCCGTCTGTACATCGCCCACAATGGTGGCATTAGGTGCGACCCAATTTTCTTCTCCTAAAATGGGGGATACCCCTTTTACTGGTAAGATTAAGCCCATTTTCCTTGTAGTTTGAGTACTTTTTCGATCACATCTCTCACCGCACCACGACCCCCATTGAAAGGAGAAACGTATTTGACGACTTGGTGCAATTCAGGGATGGCATCTGCAGGGCAAGTGCTCAGAATGTCTGGACGAGACAGGACTTTTAAGTCAGCCATGTCGTCTCCCATGTAGAGGATTTCATTTTCCTGAAGTCCTAATTTGGCCATTAATTCCAAATAGGTTTCTAGCTTGTCCTTACCGCCTAAACCGAAATAGATATGCTGAAATTTCAGGTTCTCTAAACGTTTTTTCACCCCAGGATGACTTCCCCCTGTAATGACGCACATTTGGAAATTTGCCTCGCGCGCTTTTTCAAGCGCATAGCCATCGCGGATGTAGAAAGTGCGGAAATGTTCACCCGTTTCGAGCACGTGTACATTGCCATCTGTCATCACCCCATCGATGTCAAAAATGAAGGCTTTTATATCCTTGAATAGGGAAAGTACGTTAGACATAGGGATTATTTTGACCCAAATATCTGAATATTTTATGTATTTTTATCCGTTTATATTTCCATTTCATCTTCGAATGAATTTTACCCGCCTCTATTGTCTGCTCCTGTTAGTGCTCCCCTTTCTTAGTAGGGCACAAATGGAAACGACTGTTCTGGCAGCGGGGCCTTATCAAATAAAGGTCACAGGAGAAAAAAAAGGTACCGACACTTGGCAAAATCCTGCTGTGTTGTATAAATCTGGAGCCGACAGTTTACTTTTTCAGCCTTCTGAGTTTAGTTGGAATGCGAAAAAGCGAGTAGCAACGGGGAAGAACATTCGGTTAGAAACAGGTTTTCAATCCTCTTATTGGGAAATTAAATCATTTGAAATAAATCTTTACAAGGGCTTATTCTCTGTCTTGGAGTCTAATTGGGTGGACAAAGGCACCCAGTCGATTGCAGGGAAAGGGGCCATTTATTTAAAAAAGAAAAATCCTAGCTATGAATTTATTTCAGCGCAAGAGGAGATACTAGAAGAGGAATCGTGGAAAGCGACAGGCATTTTTACCATCAAGGATCAGAAAAGAGGGCTAATGGCTAAAGATGGTGGGTCTACAGCCCACCTGAAGTTCAGTAAGGATAGTAAAGAGGTGGCTAATTTTAGTGGGAAGCAGATCTGGATTACGGGCGATAGTTTAGTGGAGCTTCCGGAGGCAAAATGGAAAAGTAAATGGAATGAGGTGGACTCCTTAACTCATCAACATGTGCGGGTCCAATGGTTTAAACAGGACCAGTCGATTCACCTAAAAAATCTAGAAGGCAACGTATCCCAAATACGGTTTGATGACGCTGCTCACAAGCTAAGTATTGCGGCTGACTTAGCCATTATTCGGATACCAGAAAATAAGATAGACTTCTATCGACTTTCGGCAAAAAACATTGTACCGGTGTGGGTCGAATCATTTGGCTATTATGATCCTGAGAGGGTACGTCGGATTCAAAGAATGCTGCCCTACAATCCACTCCGCATTATTTACTCGCATTTTGTGGAGAAAAAAAAGATGGCGGCGACGTTGAGTGAAATCGCCTTTTACACGAATCGTTCTCAGGAGAGCATTAAAGAAGGCTTTATGGAGTTTATCCAAAATGGATTTTTGGACTACGACCCACAAACAGAATTGATTTCCTTTAGCCGCCTAGGCAAACACTATGCGAAAGTGCAATATGAGGACAAGGACTTTGATAAATTCTATGTGGAGTCCATCGCTAATTACATCATTGGAGATTCGGCTTCTGTGACTTTTGATCTAGAACCTAAGTACTTAAAGGTGCGTGGCATCAACGAAATCATGGTTTCGGATTCACTGAGAGCCAGGCTCTTTCCGAGTGACAATCAAGTACTATTTAAACAGGGGCGCGACTTTCAATTTAAAGGATTGATCGAAATAGGAAATTATCGCTTCCGTGCTCAGCGCTATGATTTCACGTTCGACAAATACGTGATTGAATTTCCTAAATTAGATTCCATGACTTTTTTGCCCAAATTCAAAGACGGCAAAATTGCAGCAAAGGAAGCCGGTGGACGTTTCAAATACCAAGATGGTTCTATCATTCTGAGTCCGGAAAATGACAAAGCAGGTAGATTAGGGGTGGCCGCCTATCCTAAATTTATAGCACCTAAAGGCGTTACCGTATTCTTTGATGAAAAGTGGAGGCTAAACGGTGCTTACGACACTAATTTCTATTTCAAATCGGGCAGACTTGAACTAGATAGTTTAACCTTGAAGCAGCCTATTTTCCCCGGAGATTTTTATTCGAAAAACAGCGTTTTCCCACCACTGAAAGTGACCTTAAAATTGCGAGAAGATTATACTTTTGGCTTTAATTACAGAAAAGAATCTCCTCTACCTATTTACCAAAATAGAGCCAAATTTCTAACTAAGGAAGATCTGATTTTAGACAAGCTAGGCCTTCATTCCGTGGGGGAATTTCAAAAAGGAGACCTAAAATCCATCACGGAAAAGGCAGTTTTCTATCCTGATTCGCTGAAAGCCTTCAGCTCCTCCACTCTCTTAGCCCCTACAAAAAATTCGAATTTCCCCGCCTTTACAGTGGGCGAAAATTACCTAACCTGGGCGCCTGATTCAGATAGCCTCTCTATTAAACCCTCTAAAAATCGATTCAAACTTTTTGCAAATGCGGAAGTCGAATTAGAAGGAAAAATGGTCATCCATGGCAAAAAATTAAACGGCGACGGTTTATTAACCCAAGGGGAATCCAATACGAAAAGTGATCAGTTTGATTTCACAAAAGAGGGCTGGATAGCTAATCCGGGCACTTTTAGACTAGGCAAGTTGCAAGGAATTTACAAGCCAGATGTGGAAGCAAGCGAGGTGAAGGTTACCTCCATTATTGCAAAAAATTTAATCAAGTTAAATCCGCTTAACGAGCAGCAATGGGTACATTTTCCTAATTTATATGTCCGTAGCATCCTACCTAAAGAGACGCAAATTGATCTAAAAGCCCAAACCGTTAAATTAGTAGGAAACCGTTTTCAGATCATTCAAATGAATACGGATTCGTCTCAGAAATTCGAAATTCCCATCGAATCCACTTCAGCCATCTATTCGATCAAGGATTACTCTTTAGAGCTGGAGGGAGTAGAAAAATTCAAAATTGGTCCTGCTTTAGTGAGTCCGGCTAAAGGGAAACTGGTTTTTCTGAGAGGCGGAAATTACAAACCTTTTTCGAAGGCTAGAGCTTTGTTAGACACCGTAAATAAGCGTCATTTGATTAAAAATTTAGACGTTAAATCGGCTAACGTCTATGAATGGAAAGGTGGTACTGCGGATTATTTATTAAGTCGCTCACCCGGCGATACCTTAGCTATCCCACTGAAAAATTTCTCCTTTGAATCCAATGTAATCACAGCCCAGGCTTACTTCAGCGAAAAAGTCCCTTTGAAAATAGGGGAGTTTCAAGAATTTAAAGGGGACATTTCCTTAAAGTCCAATACGCCTAACTTAGAATTCCAAGGGTCTATCCGACCTTTATTAGGCACCCTTAAGTTTAATACGGCCTGGATTCCTTTGAATAATAAAGGAGATATTCCTCGCTTAAAAATTAATAAAGAGTTAAAGGATGAGCTAAATCGACCCGTTACCGCAGGTATTTATGTGAATGCGAGCAATAAATTATACCCCACCTTTTTAGGTCCGATGTCTGATGAGGATGATCCCGTACTGTTTAATGCCGAGGGGGAGGTGACGGAGTCCAAGACTAAATTCGAGGTGAAGGGAGTGGAAACGAACATGGTGCTTGATTTAGTGAAACGTAGAGTAGAGGCGAAAGGTCCCGTGAGGTTCTTTTCGGATAATAAATTTGTCAAATCTCAAGGGGCTATCTCTATGTCCGTAGACTCCCTTCGGCCTCGCATCAATTCCTGGTTAAGTTTACAATTTCCCATTGCACAAACCGTGCTGAAAAAAATGGGCGATCGCATCTTGAAGTATAATCTAGAAGAAGGTTTGCAGACGGCCGCAGCGGATGAACCAGACGAACGCGAAGAATACATCAAACGAGCAGAGGCTGTTTTAGGTAAAAAAATCCCTGAGCCAATGAAGTATAGCATGGATATTGCCCATGTGGCATTAGATAAAGTAGCTCCTGAATTCGCCACGATGATTAATTTCTCCACGGTTAAATGGGAATGGTCGCCTAATTTAAGTGCCTTTTATTCGATAGGAGATTTGCCTTTAGTGAATGTGGGCCCAGTAGATATTAATGCCACGGTGAAAGGATTTATGGAGGTCATTAAGAAGCCAAGCAAAGAGGAGTTTTATGGCTATTGGGAATTATCTGACGATCTTTGGTATTATTTTGCTTATTTTGACGGAGAGTTAGGCGTCTATTCTTCCGATCAATCTTTCTTGGCTTCTGTCAGAGAAGCGATGAAAACGCAGAAAAAGGGAGATATGAAGGTAGTGGAGGCCGCTCCTGAGGAGAAAGCAGCTTTCATTAAACGATTTACTTCATATTATAAGCCTCTGATACCTGTGAAGAAAGCACCAGTAAAAAAAGAACCAGTAAAAACAAAACCAGCCACGAAAGGCAAAGAAAAGAGCGGTGGATTTTAAGAGTATAACCTTTTTAAAGAACTTTTTTGATTGCTTAGACCGCTGGGGTTTGGTGCGTCGCGATCCCTTTGGGAATCCAATCGGGATGAAACGAATCATCGTATTTGTTTTAGGCTGGTTAACCTATGCGCGATTAAGTATCTACAATCGAACAGAGATCAAGGGAACAGAAAAGATTCAGGATTTACCTCGCGAGGGCGTCCTATTCCTATCGAATCACCAAACCTATTTCATGGATGTGATCTGTTTTTACCACATCTTCTTCTCCGTTAAATGGCGGATGAAAAACAGTATTCGATTCCCATTTTATCTTTTGGCACCGCGGTCTCGCCTGTTTTATGTGGCGGCTTCTGAAACGATGAAGGAAGATGGATTTCTGCCGCGCGTGTTCTCTTTAGCAGGAGCCATTTTAGTGAATCGCTCTTGGCGAGCACACGGCCAAGACGTGAAAAGAGAAGTAGATTTAGAAGCTCAAGAAAAAGTAATTAAAGGCCTTGGCTTCGGATGGGTAGTTAGTTTTCCGCAAGGAACCACGCGTCCATTTGCACCTATCAGAAAGGGAACCGCGCACTTGATTAAGGCGGCAAACCCCATCGTCGTTCCCGTCCAAATCAACGGTTTCCGCCGCGCCTTCGATAAGAAAGGCTTCTTTCTGAAGAAACGTAACACGACGCTGAGCGTGGAATTCAAAGACCCGATTCGTTTCAAAGAATCGGATACGATCGAAGAAATTTTACAGCGAATTTCGGACGAAACCGGTATACCGATGGTCGATACAAATGCTAAGTAAAACCCAAGGCATTGTCATATCTTACCTGCGCTATCGGGAAACCTCGATAGTAGTCAACGTGTACACCTCGGAAATGGGAATCTGTTCCTATATCGAGAATGGGGTTCGTTCTGCCAAAGCCAAGCATAAAATGGCCCTCTTCCAACCGCTCACGCTGCTAGACTTAGAAGTCTACCACAAGCCTGGAAAGGGCTTGCACCGGATATCAGAGGCCAAATGCTTCTTTCCCTACCAAGCTATCCCTTTCGATATTGCGAAGTCCTCACTCGCCCTTTTTTTATCGGAAGTATTGAGTAAAGTGTTGAAGGAAGAGGAGGCAAATCCCGTCTTGTTTGATTTTTTGAGCCAATCTCTTCAGTATTTGGACCGGGCTACAGATCATTTTGAGAATTTTCATCTCCAGTTTTTGTGGCAATTGGCGGCCTTCTTGGGCTTCGGGGCAGGAAATGCTGCTGAATTCTACCAGCAACTGAAAGCCGCGGGTTGCATCGTGCCTAGTTTTACCGAATTGGATGCTTTAATACACGCGGATTATGGTCATCCTATGGTGCTGCACCGGGCAGAACGCAAAGAATTATTGGCCGGTATGCTCAATTATTATCAATTGCACATGGAAAATTTCGGAGAGATTCGTTCCTTGCAAATCTTACAAGAAGTATTAGCCTAATGCGTAATCTGTATTTTCTTAAATCCTCTTCGGACCCGAATTACCTGGAAATTACTTTTCAGTTCACCCCTCGTAAACCGGGTAAACAGGTGATTCAACTCCCTATTTGGCGTCCAGGCCGCTACCAGGCTCAAAACTTTGCGAAGAATATTCCAGTATTGAAGGCCTACAGCGGAGGGGTTCCCATAGCTATTTCTAAAATAGCCTCGTCTACTTGGACCTTAGAGGCATCGGAGCCCGTCGAAATTCGTTACAGCTATTATGCGAATCAACCCGATGCGGGCGGTTCCGTAATGGAGCCCGACTTACTTTATATCAATTTCATCAATTGTTTGCTCTATATAAAAGGGCGTGAAAACGAGCGATGCGAATTACATATTGAAAAGCCGGACGGCTGGAAAAGCGTTTGCACCTTTAAAAATGGAGGCAAATACCGTGAGCTCGTGGATTCCCCTTATATCGCCGCACCAGCCATCTTTCAGCACAAATGGAAATGCAATGGCGTGAAATTTTCGATCGATGTGGTGGGATCGCGCCAGGCTTTGACGAAAAAACTCACTGATTCCTATGAGAAATTCACCCAAACCCAGCTAGACTGGATGGGCACTTTCCCCGTTAAAGAATACCATTATATGCTTTGGGTTTGCCCGAATCCGTACTACCATGGAGTGGAGCATACGAAATCTACGATGATGGTGATGGGTCCACCGGATCGCGATGCCTACGAAGACTTGATAGGTTTAGGCTCGCACGAACTGTTTCATGTTTGGAATATTGCGACGATTCGACCTGCAGAATTGTTTCCCTATGCCTACGACCGAGAGGTGGCGTTTTCTACTGGCTGGGTCGTAGAAGGAATTACGACCTATTTAGGGGATTGGTTTCTGTATGAATCGGGAGTTTGGACTCGGCAGGAGTACTTGGCCGGTTTATTAGGAAACTTGAAATTGCATTTTGATCGAGATGCTGGTGCTCAACAATCGTTGGAGGAAAGTTCGATTGATTTGTGGCTGGATGGATACGGAACCAGTTTGCCGAATAAGCGCGCGTCGATTTATTATAAGGGGGCGGTGGTTGCTTTGGCTTTGGACCTACAATTACAGGCAAAAAACGGCAAGTCGTTAAAAGAAGTAATGCACAAAATGAACGCTGAATTCGGGCAGCTGAAAAAAGGCTACACGAAGGCAGATTTCATCCGGATTTGCGAGGAGGTTTACGGCGGATCTTTACAGGAATTCTTCCAAAACTATGTCGAAAAATCAACCGATATTACTACAGATTTACAGGAGATTTTTGCCAAATCCGGATTGAAATTCGAGAAGGACAGCGCAAAAGGTTGGACATTACAGTAGAATACGCCATCAAAAGGCGCGTATTGTCCTTAAAGTATAAACATTGTCATCTAAATAGCTATTAATTTTCCTTGGAGTTTAGGAATTTTACTGCAATGAAAGATTTCCCTACTTTAATTCGAAAGGCTCGATTAGACAAAGGCTATAGCCAAGACTATGTTTCTACTGAAATAGGCATCACCTTATCTGCCTATTCTAAAATTGAGCGCGGCCTCACAGACCCTTCCTTGAGTCGAATGAAGCAAATTGCGGGCGCGTTGGAAGTGGATTTATCGGTTCTATTTAAGCCAAAAGATTATCCCCATTTCTCTGGCGTCGCCGATCCCGGCGGAGCAACCGCCCCCGTTTCTCGCTACGAATTCGAAGCCTACGTAGGTTTAGTTCGCGACCTTCAGGAACGATTACGCGATTTAAACGATCGCCTCCTTTAATCCCCCTTTTTCATTGCGGAATCAGGGCTTATGCCTAAATTGCAGGTTCAAAATCAATTCCTATGTTGAATAGACCGCGTCGTAACCGTTCCAGTGCCGCTATCCGCACGATGGTGGAGGAAAATCGCCTTTCGGTGAAGGATTTATTGTTCCCTCTTTTTGTGATGGATGGTTCTTCTACTAAAACCGAAATCAAGTCGATGCCGGGCATTTACCGCTACACGACCGATCTTTTATTGAAAGAAATCGAGGAGTGTCTGAATCTAGGAATTACCTCTTACGCGCTTTTTCCACAGGTGGCTGAGGACCGCAAGGATACCATGGCGACGGAATCACATCGCAAGGGCAGTCTTTATTTAGAGGCCATTCATGCGGTGACGAGCCGTTTTCCGGAAATTTCGATGTTAACGGATGTGGCGATGGATCCCTACAGTTCAGATGGACATGATGGGATTGTTCGCGGCGGCGAAATTTTAAACGATGAGACCTTAGAGGTGTTGGCCAAAATGGCCGTAGCACAAGCTCAAGCCGGATCAAAACTGATCGGTCCCTCAGATATGATGGATGGCCGCGTGGGTTATTTACGCGAATCTTTAGACGATGCCGGTTTCACGAATGTGGGCATTATGGCCTATAGCGCGAAATATGCGTCGGCCTTTTACGGACCTTTCCGCGATGCGCTGGAGTCTGCGCCTAAATTTGGCGATAAAAAGACCTATCAAATGAACCCCGCAAACAGCCGCGAAGCGCTGCGCGAGGCAGAATTAGATGAATTAGAAGGAGCGGATTTCTTGATGGTAAAGCCGGCTTTGGCCTATTTAGACATCATCTCCCTGCTCCGCGACAATACGAATTTACCGATCGCCGCCTATAACGTTTCAGGCGAATATGCGATGGTCAAAGCAGCCGCAGCAAACGGCTGGATCGACGGCGAAAAAGCCATGCTAGAAAGCTTGCTCTCGATGAAGCGCGCCGGAGCTCAGGTCATTTTGACCTATTTTGCCAAAGAATTTGCCCAATTAAAAATAAAGTAAAATGTCGTCAGACCGTTACATGCAACGAGGCGTTTCCGCCTCGAAAGAAGATGTTCACAAAGCCATTGCGAACTTAGACAAAGGTCTTTTCCCGCAGGCATTCTGCAAAATCTCCCCAGATATCTTGGGCGGCGATGCAGACTATTGCAACATTATGCACGCGGATGGGGCGGGGACGAAGTCGTCTTTGGCTTACTTATACTGGAAAGAAACGGGTGACATCTCCGTTTGGCGCGGCATCGCGCAAGACGCCGTAGTGATGAACACGGACGATTTAATCTGCGTGGGCGCCACAGACCAAATGTTGCTTTCCAGCACCATCGGTCGAAACAAAAACTTGATTCCAGGCGAGGTCATCGCCGAAATCATCAACGGAACCGAAGAAGTCTTACAAATGCTACGCGATAACGGCATTGGTATTTATTCGACCGGCGGCGAAACCGCAGACGTGGGCGATTTAGTGCGCACGATCATCGTGGATAGCACGGTTATCGGCCGCATGAAGCGTTCAGACGTCATTTCAAACGGTAATATCCAGGCGGGCGATGTGATCATCGGCTTAGCCTCAGATGGCCAAGCGAATTACGAAAACACCTACAATGGCGGAATGGGTAGCAATGGCTTGACTTCTGCACGTCACGACGTGCTAGGGAAATACCTAGCAAATAAATACCCAGAAAGCTTTGACCCATCCGTTCCTTCGGATTTAGTGTATTCCGGCTCTCGCAACTTAACGGAAGCGGTCCCAGGAACCCCTTTAAATGTAGGTCAATTAATCCTTTCTCCCACACGTACCTACGCGCCAGTCGTGAAGGCTTTATTAACGGAATTACGTCCTCATTTGCACGGAATGGTACATTGTTCTGGCGGAGCGCAGACAAAAGTGATGCATTTTGTGAATAATGTACACGTGATTAAGGACAATTTGTTCTCGATTCCACCGCTGTTTGATTTGATCCAAAAAGAAAGCGGAACTAGCTTCAAAGAGATGTACCAAGTATTCAACATGGGCCACCGTTTAGAAGTCTATGCGAATCCAACACACGCGGATGAAATCATCCGCATCTCCCAGTCCTTCGGTATTCCTGCCCAAATCGTGGGCCGCGTAGAAGCCTCAGCGACTAAGAAGCTGACCATCAGCGGCCCTTACGGAGAATTTATTTATGAATAGTATTTGCTATTAAGCGAATTAATTTTTAGATTTGCACCC
>CAILUB010000026.1 GCA_903837305.1 uncultured Cytophagaceae bacterium | reverse complement strand
GGTAACGACCATCAACCGGAGATATGGCAGTCAGTAAATTTAATTCCATGCTATCTTATCAAAGCACAAAGGTACAACAATTTAAAAATTATCCGTAATTTCAAGCATGCTAAGTCCCCGCATCCTTTCTGTCTTATTAGCTTTTGTCATCGCAGGGGTGGCAACTGCCTTCATTTCCTTCTTGCCAGACTCTAATTCTGCCACTTTATTTGTGAGTTTTATTAGTGTCCTTATTTTCGGCTCCATCTTGATTTACTTTGCTTTGGACAACTTAGTTTTCAAAGAAGTAAACGAATTATATGACCAAATAAAGCAAATCAAGAAGAAAAGTTTCCCCTTGATTTCTCGCAAACAATTAGTCCAAAAAGAGAACCCCATCGAACTCTTAAAAAGTGAATTAACGGCCTACGTTTCTACCACAGAAGACGAAGTAAAAGAATTAAAAAAGGCCGCAGTTTACCGCCAAGAATTCCTTGCTGACGTATCTCACGAACTTAAAACACCCATTTTTGCCGCTCAAGGTTTTGTCCACACACTTTTGGACAACCCAGATGAAAGCCCAGAAATACGCCAAAAATTTCTCGAAAAAGCTGCCAAAAGTTTAGACGGATTAGACGCTTTGGTTAAGGATTTGCTTACCGTATCTCAAATCGAAACCGGCGCCATCAAGATCGAAAAGAAACGCATTAATTTGCGTCCTATGATTGAAGAAATTTTCGAACAATTAGAGGGCAAGGCCAAAAAACGCGGGGTAAAATTGGTCCTAAATTGTACAGATGAGGCCATTGATGTAAAAGCCGACGCTCAAAAGATTGAACAAGTTTTAGTTAATCTTATAGACAACGGTATCAAGTATGGCAACCAAGAAGGTAAAGTAACCGTCTTAATTGAAGACCGTAAAAAATCCTATTTAATTTCGGTCAAAGACAATGGGCCAGGCATTTCTGAAAAACACCTCCCACGTCTCTTCGAGCGCTTCTACCGAATTGACAAAAGCCGAACAAAACTCAGCGGCGGAACCGGTCTAGGACTTTCCATCGTAAAGCACATCGTTCAAGCTCATGGTAGTAAAATCCAAGTTGAATCGAAGTTAGATAAAGGGACGAGCTTTAGCTTTAAGTTAGAACGGGCGATATAAAAAAAAGGCCGTGGCCTTTTTTTTATCAAAGCAAAAAGTACAAAGCAAAAAGAACAAAGGTGGAATACAAAAAGGGACGCGTTGCGTCCCTTTTTGTATGAATTCAGGAAGAAGGAAAAAGAGTAGAGATAGGAGAGTATAGAGTAGAGATAAGAGCATAAAGCACAAAGAATAAAGCACAGAGGTGGAATAAAAAATGGGAACAGATTTCCCCATTTTTTATGAGTAAAGAAATACCCAAAATATTCTATCTCTTTAGAAAGGTTTAGTAAAACAAATTCGGAAAAATAGGACGCAGACCAATTTACCATTTTTTACCAAGAGTTTAAATTTTTTATTGTGGCGAAAAAATATGACGTAGGCCATTTTAGCCACAATAAAAAAATTAAACCGCCCCTTCAGTCAACCTCTCCGCATTCTCCGCAATCCTCAACTGCTCAATAAATTCAGCAATTTCACCGTCCATTACGACAGGTAGATTGTATACGGTTAAGCCGATGCGGTGATCCGTTACGCGGCCTTGGGGATAGTTATAGGTTCTAATTTTGTCCGAACGATCTCCTGTGCCTACCATCGATTTACGATTACCGGCGATTTCTGCATTTCGTTTCGCTAATTCAATTTCATATAAACGAGAACGGAGAACCGTCATCGCTTTGTCAAAGTTCTTGATTTGAGAACGTTCATCCTGGCACTGTACCACTAAGCCTGACGGAATGTGGGTCACACGAACGGCTGAATAGGTCGTATTTACAGACTGACCACCCGCTCCAGACGAACAGAAGGTATCCTTACGGATATCGTTCATATTGATTTGGACATCGACCTCATCAGCCTCAGGCATCACAGCCACTGTAGCTGCTGAAGTGTGGATACGACCGGCCGATTCCGTTGCTGGAACGCGCTGAACGCGGTGAACACCGGATTCAAATTTCATTTTGGCATATACATCTTCGCCCTGAACGGACGCGATAATCTCTTTGTAACCACCGGCGGTACCGTCGGTGAAGTCCATGATTTGGAAAGTCCAACCCATTTTCTCCGCGTAACGCTGATACATGCGGAAGATATCTCCGGCAAATATGGAGGCCTCATCGCCACCTGCTCCGGCACGAACCTCCAGGATACAGTCCTTCGAATCGTTCGGGTCACGAGGGATCAACATCTCCTTTAAAACCTCTTGCATTTCCTTTTCTGCTGGAACTAATTCTTCTAATTCCGCCTTCGCCATGTCGCGAAAATCCTCGTCTTTTTCCGTAGCGATCACTTGTTTAGCTTCCTCGATGGAGCCTAACAAGTTTTGGTAAGCCATATATTGGTCTACGATCTTTTGCAAATCCTTGTATTCTTTACTCAAGGTCTTGAATTTCTTCAAGTCCGATACCACCTCTGGCATCGCAATTTGTTGTTCTACTTCTAAAAATCTTTCTCGGATGGCCTC
>CAILUB010000025.1 GCA_903837305.1 uncultured Cytophagaceae bacterium | reverse complement strand
GCTACCTTGGGGCAGGAAGGGCACAAAATTAAACAATCTAATCTGTCCGCCGTGAGTATGTCCGGAAAGTATGAAGCTTATATTATCCTGCTGACAGCGTTCCACGATTTGCTCACTATATTTCGGACAGTGGTTCAGCACAATGTTATAATCACTTTTCACAAAATTGTCAGTCGCTAGTTTATAACTAGCATAGCCCCCAACAAAATCGTCAATGCCAATTACCGAAAGGGTTTTCTCTTTGAATTGGAATTGTGTGCTTTCGTTAACTAAGAGCTTACAGTTGTGTTTGTCATACACATCTCTTAATCTCTTTAAATCCACTTCGCCCCAATATTCCCAATTTCCCAAGATTGCCACCTTGCTAATTTCTTTATCTATAAGGCTCAGATATTCATCTAGCAGATGCAGATTTTCTGCTTCATCAATTGCATCGCCGGTAATGGCGATTAAGTCTGGTTTCAGTTGATTGATCTTTTTTGCCAATTGCTCCAATCCCGAATTAATGGAATGAAGGTGCAAATCTGATAGTTGGACAATTTTGATGTTTTGGGTTTCTGGTGCGGCCGAGCCAATGAAAAATTCTTTGACCTCAAAGAAATATTTTTCGATCCAAAGTGCATCGGTTAATACCGCAGCACCGGTTAGCATTAAACCTGAATTAATTAAATGTCTTCTGGTAATGCTCATCAATTATGTGCTTTTACTTTGTTAGAGCGCTTGGCTTTTTTAAGCCAGTCTCTAACAATTAAGATTACACAAAAAGGTGTAATGATGAATACAAGGCTCATCAAGTAAAAACCTAAATAAAAATTATAATTGGTATGTCTCCAGAAAATGTGAATATCTATGCCATTTTCTATATATCTAAGAATTTCCTCGTAACCGATAATACAGAAAAATAAAAAGTGGCCTAAAAGGATGAGTGCAATTTTGCGAATGATTGACATATTGAGATGTTTAATTATCAGCTTAAAAATTTAATATAATTAGACTCTTTATTTTTGAGATTACTTGTTCTTATTCAGGTATAGAGGGGGTATGAAAGCGCAATTCTTTATCTTCTTTTCGGTTTCTCACTCTTAGATAATTTCGGCATTATACTATCTTAGTAGTTAATACCTATTTATTAAGCAATTTAATGGAATTTCTTAAAGATCTCTCTGTTTATTTAATCCTTTTGCTTATTTTAACTTCCACGGGTTTTAAGAGTTTGCTTGTGAAGAAGATCAGCTATTTTATTGTTTCAACAACTTATATCATATGGAAGAAGAACTAAAACGATTAATCTATCCTGATGATTGTCTAAGGTTATCTATTTACTGTCAAAGTGCTTTAAGAATTTTAGAAGATTATGGTATTGAGGAAAGTCAAGAGGGATTGGACTTGTGGTTGCAAGATTATGACTCTTTGTACTGGGCTCTCACTAATCAGCCACCTGGATTACCAGCAATACCCCGCACAACCTGTGATCGTGTATTCTATCCGGTATTGCGTGAATTTTGGAAGAAATATCATCTCTTGAAATTTCCTGTAAAAGATGATAATCAAGATGATTTGGGAGAAGAATCTACAGAAGGATGACCAGAGCAAAGAAAGCTAAGGTGAATTTTCTTTAGTGCTTAAAAACAGTGTTAACTCCTTAATGTGTTTCTACCCAAGTAAATTTGTTTTTGTTCAGTTAGATTGCCTTTAAATATTGCTTCTAACGGTTCTCGGCTTTGCGAAGTGGCGGATTTTCAGCACAACTGTTCATTTGAAAAACTGAACTTGAAACTTGCACTTAACTGTCATAGAAGCACTGAAACCATCATTT
>CAILUB010000024.1 GCA_903837305.1 uncultured Cytophagaceae bacterium | reverse complement strand
GGGTGCATCAGGGGATAAAATAATTTTTTTTGTCATACCTTTGAAAAGAAATGCAAGTTAGAAAATTTGAGCTAATCCTCGAAGATTATATCGTATGTTGAAACGAATTTATTCCAACAAAGGAGTCTTTTTCATGCTGCTCTCCTCCCTTTGTTTCGCGATCATGTCCGCGATCGCAAAAGAAATGAGCCACACCTTCAACTCTATACAACTTGTCTTTTTCCGCAGCGCCGTAGGACTTCCCTTTTTATTAACCAGCCTGTACCGAAAACCCGCTGTTCAAACAGGCGGAAAACTCTATTTCATCATCCTGCGCGGACTTTTGGGGGCCTTCACCCTCTATTGCCTCTTCTACACACTAGAACATTTAGGCTTATCTTTAACAAACACATACGGCCAGGCTTTCCCGCTCTTCATCGCAGTCTTTAGCTTCTTTTTATTGCCAAATGAGGTTCTTTCCGGCAAACAAGTTTTATTCCTACTGATTGGCTTTTTTGGCATTTTGCTCATTTTCCAACCGAGCAGTGATGGTTCTCTTTGGCACCACAGTACTGGAATCATCTACGCCATGGGAACGGCTTTAGGCTATTTAGCCATCAAAGAGGCCCAAAAGTACTATGACTCCCGCTGGGTCGTCGTTTCCTTCATGGGCGCCGGACTGATCGCGTCTATCATTTCCCTTTTAACAGGGACCTTGGGCGGATTTGAAAATAGCTTCTTAACTGGCGTTTGGGTGCAGCCATCCCTCGCCGAATGGATTTCAGCACTGATCATGGGCCTATTAGCCTTAGGGGTTCAATACTATACCACACAGGCACTCTTAAATGAAAAAGCAAGTGTTGTAGGCGTGGTCGGAAATAGCGCCGTCATCTTCTCCATTATCATCGAGGTTATTCTAGGCCACGGTTTCCCGGACTTCATTACGTTAGTGGGGATGGGGTTGATTGTTTGGGCGGGGTGGAAGATTAGTCGCTAGTCTTTAGTCCGGAGGGATTGAGTCCGGAGGGACATTTCATGATTGCATCCGATTCGCGGATTCAATCTTTATGCTTTATTCTTTATGCTTTATACTTTAAATAAATTATGCTTTAAACAAAAAATGGGACCTTTTAAGGGCCCCATTTTTAATAAAATCCTCCGGACTCATTTCCTCCGGACTTCGGACTAATTATGCTGTTGCATTATTCATCACTTCCGTTTGCTTACGGATAGACTCTAAGTGAACTAATTTGAATAGTTCTTCTACGAATTCTGGATATAAAGCTAAGCCTTTGGCCTGATTAGCACGATCGTTATGTAATTGCTTCCAACGATCTAATTGCAATACCGCCACGTTATTATCGCGCTTGTATTCGCCTAATTTCTCCACCACAGACATACGAGCTGCAATAACTTCTAATAGTTCGCGGTCAATGTTGTCGATTTTCTCACGAAGACTCGCTAATTCATCAGAGAAGTCTGCGCCGTAGCTCGCATTGCGAACTTCTAGATCACGTAACATTTCGCCTAATTTCTCAGGAGTAACTTGTTGTGAAGCATCTGACCAAGCTGCATCTGGATCGCGGTGAGTTTCGATGATCATACCATCGTAGTTCAAATCCAAAATACGTTGAGACAACTCCATCAATAACGCACGCTTTCCAGCCATGTGAGATGGGTCGCCGATTAATGGCATTTGAGGGAACAAACGCTTTAATTCAACTGCCATCGCCCACATAGGTGAGTTACGGTATTTCGTTTCTTGTGCGTTAGAGAAACCACGGTGGATCGCTCCTAATTTCTTAATACCTGATCCTTGAAGACGCTCGAAAGCACCTACCCAAAGAGCTAAGTCTGGATTTACTGGATTCTTTACAAGTACAGGAACGTCTACTCCTTTCTAAGCATCCGCTAAATCTTGTACGTTAAACGGGTTAACCGTGGTACGAGCACCGATCCATAAAACATCAACGCCATATTTCAAGGCTAATTCGATGTGCTCTGGCGTAGCTACCTCAATAGCTAGTGGCAAACCTGTTTCTTTCTTCGCTTCTACTAACCATTTTAAAGCTGGTTCTCCCATCCCTTCAAAACTGCCTGGACGTGTACGAGGTTTCCAAACACCTGCTCTCATGATGTGAGCATAACCCTCCGCTTTGATACGGCGAGCGGTTTCTAATACTTGCTCTTCTGTTTCAGCTGAACATGGACCCGCAATAATTAAGGGTTTTCCGTTTGTCTGAATCCAGTCTTGCATTGGTACAATGTCTAAATTGGCATTCATAATATTCTGAAGGTTAACGAGGACTTTCGCCCCCTATTTATTTGTTTATTTTTTTCTTAAGCAATCGGTAATATTTCAATTATATTTGCATCAATTTTTAGCACAAATGACAAAAAAATCATCAACAATTCCCTCAGTTACTTTATCATTTGAGGATACTAAAATAGCCTTTGCTTCGAAAGACGATTTTCAGTTGAAGAAGTCCTATTGGATTTTTGCTGCAATGAACCAAAATTGGTTGGTAAATTTAGGCACTTTTTTCATCAAATTATTTCTTTTCCTGCATTTTCCGGTCAAAAAAGTAATAAAAAGCACGATTTTCGCCCAATTTTGTGGTGGTGAAACCATAGATGGCTGTGAATCAACGATTCAAGAACTTGAAAAGGCAAAAATTGGAACAATTCTAGACTACTCTGTTGAGGGAGAAGAAAGTGAAAAATCATTCCAAAAAACCAAGGATGAAATCCTTAAAACGATCCGTAAATCTGCGGAAAATCCTGCCATTCCTTTTGCCGTTTTTAAGTTAACGGGAATCTTTCAATCAGAGCTTTTGGAAAAAGCACAAACCGAGGCAGAATTAACGGAGGAAGAAAAGGAATTATTCGATCACAGTAAAGAGTTGCTAATCGAGATATGCGATCTAGCACACGTTTTACAGGTGAGACTTTTCATCGATGCAGAGGAGAGTTGGATACAAACGACTATCGACCGTTTAACCTATGAAATGATGGCTAAATACAACCAAAAAACAGCTATCATCTACAATACCTTTCAGATGTACCGCCATGACATGCTGGCGAATTTAGAGGGTGCCATCGCGGCGGCTGAGGCAAACAAGTATTACTTAGGAGTGAAGTTAGTGCGCGGGGCCTATTTAGAAAAAGAACGTCAAAAAGCGCACGAAGATGAATATTCAGAGCCTCTACACGTATGTAAAGAAGATACGGATCGCGACTACGATTTAGGCGTTAAATTATGCCTTGCTCATGTGGAGAACGTGCATTTTTGCATGGGGACCCATAACGAAGCAAGCTGTTTGCTACTGTGCGATGCCATGAATGAATTAAAAATTCCATCCAATCACCCGAATATCTACTTCGCACAATTACTGGGCATGTCTGACAATATCTCCTACAATTTAGCCGCATCAGGTTATAATGTGGCGAAATACGTGCCATATGGACCAGTGGATGCAGTAATGCCCTACCTATTTAGACGCGCAGAGGAAAATAGTTCTATTGCTGGACAAACTTCTCGCGAATTTGCCCTATTACAAAAAGAAGTAAACCGCCGAAACGACGCATGAAAAATTACCGCTATTTCCTTTTAAGTTTATTGATTATTGCCCTAGATCAGGGAATTAAAATAGCTGTTCATACCTGGATGGAGCCAGGTTATTTTGGCCAAATTCCAATTATTGGGGACTTCTTCAAACTACATTATACCTTAAATCCGGGGATGGCATTTGGAATTCAAATTGGATCTATTTGGGGAAAGTTAATCTTAACAAGCTTCCGCATTTTAGCCATGCTCGCCATTGGGTATTACTTGTACTCTTTGACTATGAAAAAAAGCCCAACGGGACTTTTGGTTTCAGTTGCATTGATATTAGGGGGCGCCATTGGCAATTTAATTGACTCCGTATTTTATGGGGTTATATTCCAAAATGCCCCGGCTGGAGCACCGATGAGATGGTTTCACGGTCAAGTAATCGATATGTTTTTTGCAGATTTTTATGAGGGCCCATTGCCTTCCTGGATTCCACTTTGGGGCGGGTCTTATTATTCCACACCCATCTTTAATTTTGCAGATGCAGCGATCTTTTGTGGTGTAATGTCTATTTTGTTATTTCAAAACAAGTTCATATTACAGGACCAATAAGATGGATAAGGGCTACTATTTATTCTTTTTATTAGCTCTACTTGCAGAAATCATCGGAACGATAAGCGGTTTTGGCTCATCAATTTTGTTTGTGCCTTTAGCTTCTATATTCATCAATTTTAAGCTGGTATTAGGTATCACAGCCGTCTTCCACGTTTTTAGTAATCTCTCTAAGATTTTTCTTTTCCAAAAAGGTATCAATAGAAATATTGCCCTCAAACTAGGTATCCCAGCGGTCCTATTCGTTATTCTAGGTGCCTATCTGACATCAGTAATCCCGCTGAAAGAAATTGAGTTAAGTATGAATTTGATCATCTTGGGGTTAACGATTTTACTCATTTCGGGAGCTGGCAAAAAGATTAAGCAAACTAATTTTAATCTCTATACTGGCGGAGTGATTTCAGGTTTTATGGCTGGTCTCATCGGAACAGGTGGCGCAATTAGAGGCATTACACTGGCGGCCTTTGGCCTAGAGAAAGATATCTTCATTGCTACTTCTGCACTAATTGACTTGGGAGTGGATTCGAGTCGAGCTGTGGTCTATATTTTGCAAGGTTATTTCCAACAGGAACATATCGTATTTATCCCATTTCTCATTATTATTGCGATTTTAGGCTCCTATTTAGGGAAAAAGGTACTTGCTTACCTTCCGGAAAAATACTTTCACTATGTGGTCTTAGGAGTCATCGGAACCATTACAATTTTACAAACTATTCAATATTTCAGGACATAAAAAAACCTGACCGTTTCCGATCAGGTTTCCTTATAAAAACGGCAAGAATTACTTCTTAGGAGCTGCTGGCTTAGCTGCTGGCGCTGCCGCTGGAGCCGCTGCCGCTGGAGCTGGAGCACCTGCTGGACGTGGTGTAATTCCCATTTTCTTCAAAACTAAGTCTGAGATATCAGCCTCCGCAGGGAAGTGTAATAGTACAGGATTAGCACCTGTTCCTGGCTCGTAGTTGTTAAACACGAATGTATAAGCATTCTCGTTCGCTACAGCGTGCATGTTTTCTTCAATCTTCTTAACGATAGGTTGCAATAATTGAGCTTGCTTCTTTTGAATCGAAGTTTGCGCGTTTTGCTGGAACTCTTGAATCGAAGTTTGTAAGTTTTGTAATTCCTTTTCTTTGTCTTGTTTGATGATATCAGAAGTGTTAGCTGGTAACTTCTCGTACACCGCTGCTTTATCTTGGAAATCTTTGATTTTTCCTTGAATCAATGTTTGGTATTGCTTCTCTGTGTTTTTCAAATCTTCCTCTACTTGCTTAGCCTCTGGCATTTGGCTATAGATTTTTTCTTGGTAGATGAATCCGATTTTTACTTGAGCCGTAGCAGGCAACGCAGCTAATCCGAAAAGTAGGCCTGCGGCCAAAATAAACTTATTTTTCATGTGTATTAATAATTTGTTTGTGTTCTCTTTTTTATTTAGGGTAAAATTAATTCTTTTTAGGACTTTTCTGCTCTTGCGCCTCCTCTTTCTTTGTTTTTTCTACCAAATTAGGATCTAACTCCACCCCTAATTCTTCTAAAACATAATCTGAATAGTCATGAATTGGATTTGTATACAATAATACCAACCCATCATTTGCCTTATCAAAAATAAAATCTAAGCGCTTTGCTCTGACTACTTTTTCAATTGCTTTAGAGATTTGATCTAAAATGGATTTATAAGCCGTTTGCTTTAATTTGAATAAATCCCCCTCCACACCAAAAACTTGATTTTCGAAAGCCTTCGATTCTTTACTTTTTGATTGAATAGCTGCTAATCGTTGCTGCTTTAAATCTTCCGTTAGCAATAGTTCTTCTAACTTATATTCTTTTTCTAACTTCTCCAGCTCTTGCTTTTTCTTTTCAACATCGCTTAACCAAGTCTTTGTATTCTGTTCAATTTGTTGTTGAACTTTAGCATACTCGGGCATTTTAGATGTGATGAATTCCGTGTCGACATATCCGAATTTCTGAGCATTGGAAGGGCTCAGAAACAATAAAATAACAATACCTGTCAACCAAAACCGCATCATGCTTATCTAATTTGTTGTCCAATCGAGAACGTGAATGCTTGTTGACCAAAATCAGAATCTCCTGGACGTGGCTTATCAAAGCCAAAACCATAATCTATACCGATCATACCAAAAGCAGGCATGAATATACGTGCGCCAACTCCTGCTGATTTATACAATTTGAACGGACTATATTCGCTCAAAGAAGAAAAGTTATTCCCTCCCTCAGCAAATGCCAAGGCGAAAATCGTTGCAGATGGATTTAATGAAACAGGATAACGAACTTCCATTACGAACTTGTTGTAGGCAACCCCTCCATTACCATAAGAACCTGAAGGCCCAATCACACGGTCTTTATATCCTCTTAGACCTACGATATCCCGATTGAAAGAGAAACCTTGCACCATTCCAGAACCACCTAAATCAAAACGTTCAAATCGGGTGGTTTCTTTGCCTCCGTAAGATCCTAGGAAACCCATGTGTGCACGTGTATGTAGGATAAATTTACCCACTAATGGACTAAACCAACTCGCATCCAACATCCATTTGTGGTACTCAATCAACAAATTATCCTTATTCATACCTAACAACCCGAATGGAGGTGTGAGTGTTCCTGATAAAGAGAAGCTAGATCCTGAACGCGGAAAAGTAGGATTGTCAATACTATTTCTCGAAAAGTTCGTCATAAAAGTCACTGACGTAGAGATTCCCTGCGGGTATGCCCATGTCATATATCTGTCCACATCAAAACGAGAAAAAGCAATCGAATGACTTAATGAGAAATAATCATCCGGCCATTTTAAGCGTTTTCCTAAACTTACAGACAAGCTGGTTACGTTAAAGTGAGCATCTGTCAATGAGTCCGGAACAGAAAAACTATTCAAACCGCCATATAACCCCCCTGTACCAAAACCACCACCTCCATAACCGCCGAAACCACCGAAACCACCACCGCCAAAACCACCGTTGCTATAGTTATTAAATCCTGCTTGGGGAAGTAAATAAGGATAGGAAATGCTACTATTCAGGGATATAGATAGGGAATTAGGTCTCTTACCACCTAACCAAGGCTCTGTAAAGGTAAGGCTATAGTTTTGAAAGGAGGCTCCATTTGCTTGAAAACGGATGGCTACCTTTTGGCCATCTCCAGCAGGCAATGGCCGGTAAGACTTAAGATTTAAAATATTTTTAGCCGAGAAATTGTTAAACACAACACCTAGCGTACCCACAAAACCAATGTAACCTCCCCAGCCACCTGAGAGCTCAATTTGATCTGAAGGTTTTTCTTCCACATTATACTCGATATCCACGGTTCCATCAGGACGGGGAACTGGATTAGGGTTTATCTTCTCCGGGTTAAAATAGCCAATGGTTGAAAGTTCACGCACGGTACGAATGATAGCTGATTTATTGAATTTTTGACCAGGCAACGTACGTATCTCGCGCATGACCACGTGATCTGATGTCTTTGTATTTCCGTTCAAGGACACTTTGTTAATTATCGCTTGTTTCCCTTCTGAAATACGTATGGTCAAGTCAATTGAATCTCCTTCGATAGCCGACTCTACTGGTTCTGCGTGATAAAATAAATACCCATTATCCATGTAAACAGAACTCAAATCCTCGCCTGGGTTCGCGTTCATTTTTTTATCTAATTCTTCCGTGTTGTACACATCTCCTTTTTTCACCCCTAACACTTCACGCAAAAGAGAATCAGGATAGATATAATTGCCCTCAAATCGCACACTACGGTAATAATATTTCTTACCTTGAACTAAGCTTAATATTAAATTGACAGATTTATCATTGAAACGAATGACCGAATCTGATTGCAATTGAAAATCCCGGTATCCTAGCTTGTTCATGGCAGCTAGCAACTTTTCTTTATCTTCATCCCATTTTTTAGGAACAAATTTAGAAGGCTTAAATACACGCCCAAAACGAATTTGCTTGGTATTTTTAATCTTTCTTAAGATTAAAGAACGAAACTCAGGATCGATTCCATTCAATACAATTTTATTTACTTTAACTTTCTCCCCCTTCGTAACAGCCACTTGTAAAATGGCGTTATTACCCCGCACTGAATCTACTTTAATGACTGATTTTGTTTTGACATTTAATTTACCTTTCTCTTGGTAATATTTACGAATCGTCAATTCTAAATTCTTACGAAGTGTCTCTGTGATGATCTTACCTTTATAGGTCTTCATCTTCTCATTCAAAGTCTCAGTTTCTCCTTTACGAATTCCCGTATACTGAATTGAATACAAACGAGGTCGCTCTTTTAACTCGATCGTTAACCAGACTTTACCCTCTTCTACTTTTGTTGAAAGTATTTGCACCTCATCTAAAATACCCTGATTCATAATCTTCCGAATCGCTGCTCCAATTGCATCCCCCGGAATCTTAATTTTATCCCCTACCTGAAGTCCTGAAATATTAATCATGGAAGTCCCATCATAGTACTTTGAACCCGTTACTTGAATAACTGCGATGGTATACTCCTTAGGATCAGCATAAGAAAAGCTCGTTTCTGGAAGTGCAGCTGATATGGTTCTCGTCCTACCTAGTATCTGAGCAGAAACAGAATAAGAACCTAACATATAAAGTAAAACACCTAGCAAGGCGCTACGTTTATTTAGTAATTGAATGGCAATTGATTTTTTCATAAATGAGCCTCAGCCCCTAATTTAACTGTTCACTAATCTTCCCAAATCTTCTTTCACGCATTTGAAAATCGATAATCGCTTCATTTAGATGTTCTTTTCTAAAATCAGGCCAAAATAAATCTTCAAAAATATATAACTCTGCATAGGCTAATTGCCACAGCATAAAATTGCTAATCCGGTGATCTCCACCTGTTCTAATCATCAAATCTGGATCAGGCATTTCAGCCGTTGACAGATGAGATTGTATGGTATCTGCATCAATGGAATCTGCCGCTATTTCCCCCGTTTGCACTTTTGCTGAAATCCGCTGAGTAGCCTGTACTAAATCCCATTTACCGGAATAAGACAAAGCTAGAACTAAGGTTAAACCCTTATTTTCAGCCGTTTTTGCCATCGCTTTCTCTAGTTCAGCTCTAGAAGAGGCTGGCAATTTACTTAAATCCCCGATCGCTTGTAAGCGAATATCTTTCTTCATCATCCCCGGCAATTCATCCTTGATTGCACTCACTAAGAGACTCATTAAAGCGGTCACTTCTGCTTTAGGTCGATTCCAATTCTCCGTAGAAAAAGCATACAAAGTCAAAAATCGCACCCCCAATTCACCACAACCTTCAATCGTTTCCCGAACCGCTTTCAAGGCTGATCTATGTCCAAAAACACGATCCATCACTCCTTGCTGCTTAGCCCATCGACCATTACCATCCATGATAACAGCGATGTGAACGGGAACATTCGTAAGATCAATCGACTCTTTCAATTCTTTATTCTAAATAATTACCCATAGGTAATAAGGTGGCAAATGTAGTTATTAAGACGGCTTTATCCAATTAAAAAATGTTAATCCGTGGGACAAAAAATGGACTGTATCGTATAGGTAACGCTAATCGACGTAAATAAATACTGATCCCCATCAAATAATTTGTAATTAGAAACATTGCTATCTCTTGGGCTATCTAGAGCAGAAGAAAAGGTTTTTCTCGAACCTGCTTCAAATTGCAAACCAACCTTAGGGTTCACTTGGTATTTTATGCCTAGCCCATAAGGAAAGGCAAGAACCGGAAATAAGGAAGAATTAAAATCTAGTCCATTATTAACACCCGATACTTTAGCCAGTACGCCCGATAAACCCACATACACATAAGGAGTCCAATTAACAATTTTCCGATTAGACTGATAATCCAAAAAGTTATAATCTACTAAGCCATCTAATTGCAAAATGGACGTTGAAAAGTTAGTAGCTGCTAAACCACCCACAGTAGGAGAAATCCTATTTTCTATATTTCCACTTAATCCAGAATAAGCCGCTTGAACTCGAAAATCTACATAGGATTTTCTTTGATACATCACCTGAAAATTAATGCTAGGCTTGATGGTAGCTAATTCCTTCGTGTTAGGAACTAAATTCCAATTAGCATAATTTCCATGGTATAAAGATCCGCCTAGACCTGCACCATACGTCCATTGTTGTGCCTTCATGGAGATACAAAATAGGAGAACAAGCAATAAACTATTGGAAATTCTTTTCATTAATCTGCAAAGATAAGCATCTAGATTTAATTTATGATGATTAATCGTTTCGTAATTCGTTCTCCTACGGACGAAGCTAAACTGACTAGGTAGGTTCCTGCTGGGAAGGCGCTCGTATCTAAAATTTGGCTGTAGGTTCCACTAACAACATCACCTGAAAATAGGGACCCTACTTTTTCTCCTACCATATTGTATAGCGCTACTTCTATATTCATCGATGCAAAAACGGCGTATTGAATTCTGACTAGGCCTATTGCAGGATTTGGTGCAGGATCTAATAGTCGTATTCTTGCGCCTGCTTCTGGTAAAAGTGGTGAGCTCAAGAAAATAGGTAAACGTTCAAAAGATTTTTTAAATATCTCCGTGGTGCTAGTAGCGTTTAAACCTAAATGATCTCTTAGTACAGTGGTATATATTTGACGATAATCAAACATAGCTTTGATGTCTCCGCTAGCATCTACGTTTGTTAAACTAGGGTTCTCCCCTATCATTCCTCCTCTAACGGTATCCCCAATCACAAAAAGGGGAGCGGCGGTACCGTGATCCGTTCCGGCTGTGCCGTTTTGATTTACCCGGCGACCGAATTCAGAAAAAGTCATTAAAGTAACTTTCTCTGAAATATTTTGGGCTTTCAAGTCCTTTTGAAAGGCAGCTACGGCCTCTGATATTTGTTTCCAAAGGTTCGCATGTTGTGTTAATTGATTCGCGTGGGTATCAAATCCTCCGATGGTACAGAGATAGACTGGCGTTTCTAATCCACCCGAGATTAGTCTGGCAACAATGCCTAACTGTTTTGACAAGTTAGTATTGGGATAAGTGACCCTATTAGCTCCTTTTAAGGCCCCATCCCGTATCACTTTCGAGTACTGAATAGAGGTACTTGAAATTTGTTTTAAAAAGGCTAATTCATCCCCTGCTAATGTAGCCGGCGGTATTTCATCGTCAGCTAAGGTACCTGAAACCAGCTGGTAGAAGAGATTTGGGTCCTCGAAAACGGTTCCGAATCGACCTAAATCTGATTGAAATAAAAGTGATTCAACGGAGCCTAATTGAATAGCCATGGGCTGAGATGGCATCGTAATTGGATAATTAGGGTATCTGTCTGCCAAATAACGTGCAGCCCATCCTTCCTCCCAGACTACGTTCGCATCTGATCCAGTGTTCCAAATATCAGTGGCACGGAAATGAGAACGATTTGGATTCGAATATCCTACATTTTGTATGATCGAAACATTTCCTTGATCATATAAGGATTTTATGGGGGCCATGGATGGATGCAAATACATCCCATTTTTCAAGGCGATCGCATTTTCCTTTTTGATGGCGATATCTGGTCTTTTGGCAAAATAGATATCATTTTCAGCCGGAATTACCGTATTCAATCCATCATTCCCTCCTACTAATTGTATGATAACTAAGGCATTGCCCGTGGGAACTGAATTGACTAAACCTGCAGGCATTTGCGCATAGGCTTGGGCGGGCATTCCTGAAATTCCTAATCCAACCCCTCCCGAAAGAAGCGCCATCTGACGTAAAAACGCTGAACGTGTCAAATCCTTTTTCATCCTTAACAAAGTTGAAATTCTGGCAAACGCATCACTGCTTTAAAGAACTGCTGCAAACTCACATTTGCACCTGGAGTGTAAGTAGACCAATTCTTTACAATGGTCCCACTTAATAAAGTTTCTAAAAGAAAAGCTTTCTTTTTAGGCGTAACCGGAAATTGCAAAAACAAGGCTAGGACATCCTCTACGAATTCTACAGCTTTCTCAGAATTTGTGAATGTTTGTGCATAGGCTACAGGCACTAGTTTTCCAGTGACATTCACACCATTATAGCGTTTACCGGTCAGCAAGGAATCCGTAAATCCACCCCTATAGGAATAAGTGGTCGAGGAAATCCAATCCCGTTGCCCAGGCCAGCCTGCCACATCCGGTGGCTGAAAAAGCTGCATCTGTAACACTTTGGATAACTCGTAAATATTGATATAATCCGGAATGGGAAGCTCCAATAATTTCGAACTGCCCATCATCAATTCAATCGGATTTTTAATCTTACTTCCTATGTAGGTGGCTTTAAAGAACTCCTCTGAGTTAAATAAAAACCTCAACAAAGGCTTCATTTCATACTTGTTTGACCGTAAAACGGCAGCCATTTGTAGGACAAAAGCCTCATTAGGTTTGTAATACACAAATTCCTTGTAGAGTTTTCGACAGATGAATTCGGCAGTCTCTTTCTGCTCGAAGATGTGGTCAATCAAACTATTGACATCAAATTTCGCCGTTTTGCCTAAAATCGTTACGGAGGCCTCTGTATACCAGCGAGTGGCTACAAAATTTGCCGTTAATCCATTGACTTGCCATCCAGAAAGTACCTTAGCAGCTTGCTTTACGTCTGTTTCTGAATAATTTCCGATGCCCATCGTAAATAACTCGAGTAGCTCGCGGGCAAAATTTTCATTAGGTGTGGCACCCCGGGAATTATTTCCGTCTAAGTAGATGAGCATCGAGGGATCAATCGCAACCTCTTTCACTAACTGCTTGAAATTTCCAAACGCATATTTTCTAAACAAAGCATTCTGGGCATACATGTGTTGGGGATATTGAACTTTATCCCGCTCGTTTGCAAAATGATTATGAAAGAACAGCACCATTTTCTCCCGCATGTTCAAGCCCTCTTTGTGCATCAGATTAAACCACCAATAGTTGAATTCGCGGTACCAAGTTCCTGTTTGGCCGGATGAATTTTGTGCGGCAGCTGGGACCGTGCTTACCCAGGTATTGGGAGCAGCTGGTATCGGTGTATCCTTTAGAAGGGCTAAATCGATTAAATCCGAAAAAGTACCATAGCCTTGGGCTACAGATAGGTCAATCTTAGAATAACCGAAGAGTGTCCTAGCTAACAAATGACCGACATGGGTGGAATTCCAAACTGGCATCTCATTCTAAGAATTTAATTCGCAAAGTCGTATCCGGCTTTGAAAAACGTTGAACACGGACATCTAGTGAATTGGCGGCTTTTGTAACTCTTTGCGGGACGGCTAGTTGATCGAAGAAAACAGGATCTGCATCGACTAGGTCGACTATTTGTTTTTTACCCTTCTTTCCTTTTATGACTAAGTAATAATGAATTTCACTCTTGAATTTTGCATCCGTATATTTCTTTCGAATAGATCCATCCCAGGCCATTTCTGTGATTTCATCCGCATCATTGTATACTTTTTGCGACCAAATATTGGGTAGAAATATCTGTGCGGCGAAGGCTATCCCAGTCATAGCGATCAGAATAGAGCCGAAGTTTTTGCCAAAAAAATCTTCCTTATTCGCCGATGCGCCACCACCCATACCTCCGAAAAGAGGCATTTTTAATTTTTTGCGAGGAACTCGGCGCGGTGGAACGGGAACGTTGGACATTTTGTTAAGGAGATTAATTTACAAATCAACTAATTTTGGGTGAATTCTTACCTTTTTTTGGATTAATTTATCGTTTATAGTAAGGATAAAAATTCAAATTGGTAAATTGCCTGTTCATTTTTTCCAAACGCCTAGAAAGCACAGATTATTATAATGATTTCATTCATCAGTAAATCGGTAACGAAAATATTTGGCACGAAATCAGAGCGCGACATTAAAGCGTTGATGCCTATCGTTGAGAGCATAAAAAACGAATACTCCAAGCTTAATTCCTTGTCAGATGACGAATTGCGCGCTAAAACGGCGGAATTCAAATTAAGAATTGGCGATTTTGTAGCAGATATAGATAATCAAATTACTTCCCTACATACCTCTGCAGAAGAAACAGAAGATGTGGATGCGAAGGATCGTTTTTTCCAAGAAATCGATGCATTACAACTAGAGCGCAATGCGCGTTTAGAGGTCGTGTTAATGGAAATATTACCTGAAGCCTTCGCCGTGGTGAAGGAAACAGCACGTCGTTTTACAGAAAACAAACAACTAGTCGTTTCAGCCACCGTAGAGGATAAATTCATCGCCTCTAAGAAGAAAAATGTGGTGATTGAGGGCGATAAAGCGATTTGGAAAAATCAATGGTTAGCCGCTGGAAATGAGATTACCTGGGACATGGTGCACTATGACGTGCAGCTGATCGGAGGTATCGTATTGCATCAAGGAAAGATCTCTGAAATGGGTACAGGTGAAGGAAAAACACTCGTTTCTACCCTTCCTACGTATTTAAATGCCTTAGCGGGTCGTGGGGTTCACTTAGTAACGGTGAATGATTATCTAGCAAAACGTGACTCTGAATGGAATGCCCCTTTATTTGAATTCCACGGACTGAAAGTAGATTGTATCGATAAGCACGATCCGAACACGGAAGAACGTCGTGCGGCCTATTGGGCAGATATAACGTATGGTACAAATAATGAATTTGGCTTTGATTACTTGCGCGATAACATGGCGCGTAGTTTAGAAGATCAAGTCCAAAGACCCCACCATTTTGCGATGGTCGATGAGGTCGATTCCGTATTAATTGATGACGCGAGAACGCCATTGATTATCTCTGGACCGATTCCAAAAGGTGACGAACAAGAGTTCGAAACTTTCCAACCCCGTATTCATAAATTAGTAGAAGCACAGAAGCAGATCGTTCAGAACTTCTTAGTAGAAGCAAAGAAACTCATCGCTGCAGGTGATAAAAAAGAGGGTGGTTTAGCCCTATACCGTGCCTATAAAGGATTACCGAAGTCGAAGCCATTGATTAAGTTCTTGTCCGAAAACGGGATGAAGCAATTGATGAATGAGACGGAAAGTACCTTCTTAGCGGATAACCAAAAGATGATGCCAGAGGCTGTAGCGCCTCTTTTGTTCACCATCGAAGAGAAGAACAACCAGGTGGAGATGACCGAGAAAGGTTTGGAATTCATGAGTGGAGACACCGAAAATCCGAACTTCTTCGTATTACCCGATCTTTCGATCGACTTAAACCGCATCGAGCAAAACAAGGAGTTAGCTGACGCTGATCGTCTAGCTGCGAAGGAGCAATTAATCCAAGATTATAACGAGAAGGCCTCTCGCATTCATACGGTTAGCCAATTATTAAAGGCCTATACCCTATTCGAGAAGGACACCGAATACATCATTGTAGAGGGCAAGGTGAAGATCGTGGATGAGCAGACGGGTCGTGTGATGGAAGGCCGTCGTTATTCGGATGGCTTGCACCAAGCGATTGAGGCGAAAGAAGGCGTAAATGTAGAGGATGCGTCCCAAACCTATGCCACCGTTACCCTTCAAAACTATTTCCGTATGTACCACAAATTAGGCGGCATGACGGGAACGGCGGAGACGGAAGCGGGTGAGTTTTGGACGATTTATAAACTAGATGTCGTTTCAATCCCTACCAATCGTGTCATTCAACGTAAGGACCACGAAGATAAAGTGTACCGCACGGTGCGTGAGAAGTACAACGCCGTAGCTGAAGAAATTCAGGAATTAGTAGCTGGCGGACGTCCAGTCTTAGTCGGTACGACTTCTGTGGAGAACTCAGAGTTACTAAGTCGTTTGCTGACCATTCGTAAGATTCAACACAATGTATTGAATGCCAAACAACATGCTCGCGAGGCAGAAATCGTCGCAGAAGCGGGTCAGTCAGGCAAGGTAACGATAGCTACCAATATGGCGGGTCGTGGAACTGATATTAAACTAAGCCCTGAGTCGAAGGCGGCAGGTGGTCTAGCGATCATCGGTACCGAACGCCACGAATCACGTCGCGTCGATCGCCAGTTACGTGGTCGTGCGGGTCGTCAAGGAGATGTGGGGTCATCTCAATTCTTCGTATCGTTAGAAGATAACTTAATGCGTCTTTTCGGATCAGACCGTATCGCGAAAGTGATGGACCGTCTGGGCATGGAAGAAGGCGAAGTAATCCAACACTCGATGATTACCTCGTCGATT
>CAILUB010000023.1 GCA_903837305.1 uncultured Cytophagaceae bacterium | reverse complement strand
ATGGGAATTCTTGCCCATCCGTTGCAGAAATACATTCGAATTGACAAGCTGCATTTGGTCCGTAAACAATAGGAGCACCTGTTTTTGCAGATAAATCAATGTGGCCAGAAACGAAGTCAGCATGGACGTGAGTTTCGAATACATACTTGATTTTGGCACCATTACGCTCCGCTTTCTCGATATACGGTTGTACTTCGCGAAGTGGATCGATGATCGCTGCTTCTCCGTTGTTCTCAATGTAATAAGCACCTTGTGCTAAACATCCAGTGTAAATTTGTTCTACTTTCATTTTCGTAATAATTATGCTGTGAATGTGTTTATTTTAAAGGAAAGGCTAATTGCTGGATCAGGATATAGATACCCATCACTAAAACAAACCATCCAAAACCTACTTTTAATTTATTTCCGTCTACTTTTTTACTAATAATATCACCTAAGAAAATACCTACGATCGCTAGACCGGTAACAGTTAACAATAAGTTCCAGTCAATCGCATGATGCCCTAAATCACCTGTAAATCCAATTAATGACTTCGCTGCGATAATTAATAAGGAAGTTCCTACCGCCTGCTTCATGGATAATTTAGAAAGCATAACTAAAGCTGGAATGATTAAGAATCCGCCTCCAGCGCCTACTAAGCCTGTTAAGGTACCTACGACAGCTCCTTCTAAAAGGATCATCGGGTAATTGAACACTTGTTTTTCCTCTATATAAGTGCCTAATTTTTCCTTTTCACATTGTTCGCATTTACCTCGGATCATGGAGATGGAAGCTGCAACCATCAAGATGGCGAATAAAACCATCATTAAAATGGATTTGGTAACCATGAAATCACCTAGTGTAAATACTTCAGCTGGAATTAAGGGAACGATGAACTTTCTAGTAGCATACACGGCTGCAATAGAAGGGATTCCAAAAATAACGGCTGTTTTTACGTTGATTAAACCTTGCTTGTACTTAGGGAATGCTCCAACTAAAGAACTGGCACCTACGACAAACAAGGAGTATGCTGTTGCTAGAATGGGTTCAACTCCGAAAAGGTATACTAATACGGGTACAGTTAAAATGGATCCACCACCACCGATAAGGCCAAGTGAAATTCCAATTAGTAGGGAGGCGAAATAACCTATAATTTCCATGCGCGTTGTATTGTTTTTTGTTGATACAAATTTGGAGCCATTTTTAGACCTTTTTCGTGATTTTTATCACAAGCCTAAAAAAAGTTTTTGTCAAAAGTGGAAGTTGAAAATGAGGTTATAATTGCTCATATTGACCTTATTGATGATGTATTTTTCATTTTGATAGGTTTCTCCTTGGTTTGCTTTATTAACATATAAGGCTTGAATTTCTAGTCCTTCTAAGAAATTAGTAAACTCATAGCTTAGATCCACATTGAGTTGGGTGTAGCTGGGGAGTCCATATTTATTCAAAGAATAGTTTCTCACATCAGGAAGTTGAAAATAGCCATAACTTACGGAAGCCTTTAAAGGTGCTTTAGGAAAGGTATAATTTACTTTCCCTACATAGGCATTCACATCGCCAAACCCTTCATTTCGCTCACGTGGCATAAAGGTATAAAAAGGATCGCGTCCCCATTCGCGCGGCATTAAATAGCGGCCCTCTGCTGTGATTCTGGTATAGCTAAGGGAAGTTTTCCAGTTTTCTTGCCCATAACCGACTTGAGTACTAAGCACTCTAGCGATTTGATCGGGAGAAAAATAGGTTTTACTCGGGTCTCCATTACCGCCTTCATTTACCGCTTGTTGTTGCGTATATTGAATTCCTGCAACCCACGCACCCTGTTTCATATCCCATTGTAACATACTAGTGTTGAATACATTATCTACATATACATTCCATAGTTTAACCGAGTGTCCACGTGGCAATTGGTGGGTATAGCCAAGTAAGTAAACACCCTTAGACTCAATCTGTTCCTTGTAATTGCCTTTCGACCCATTTATAT
>CAILUB010000022.1 GCA_903837305.1 uncultured Cytophagaceae bacterium | reverse complement strand
ATCCGTTCTAACGAAGCAAAGCGTTTACGTAATCGTTACCAACACAAGTCTACTCGTACATTGATCAAGAAATTGAGATTGACTACGGATAAGTCTGTTGTGGTAGAGCTTTTCAAGCAAGTTTCTTCTTCTTTAGATAAATTGGCTAAGAAAAACATCATTCACAAGAATAAAGCTGCTAATCAAAAATCTAAATTAGCTAAGTTAGTGAACAAAGTAGCTGCTTAATTTTAGATAATCAAGATAGTGATAAACCCCTCCGCAAGAGGGGTTTATTCGTTTATAAGGTCTACCTTTCTTGAATGAAAACTGTCAGGAAAGAGGATATGCCTCGAGAAAAATTAGCTCGATTAGGAGCAAGTGAAATGTCGTTGGTTGAAATCTTGACCATACTGATAGGTTCTGGATTTACAGAACATTCTGCAGCAGAATTAGCTCAACTTATATTAAATACTATTGAAGGAGATTTGTGTCTTTTAGCTCGCTACAATTTATATGATTTTAAGAAACTAAAAGGAATAGGCCCTGCTAAAGCCTCCCTATTAGTGGCAGCTCTTGAATTAGGTAGACGAAGGCAGATTTTCGAATCCAGTACTAAATTGGTTATTAGAAATTCTGTGGACGCTTACAGTTTAATAAAGCCCTATTTATCAGATTTGATTCGAGAAGAATTTTGGGTCTTTCATTTAAATCGGGCCTCTACAGTCGTATTTGCCGAGAAATTAAGTATAGGAGGGGTTTCTGGTACTACTGTTGATTTACGCTTGCTATTCAAATCTGCTTTAGAACGGCTAACATCCTCTATAATACTAGCACATAATCATCCAAGTGATCAAATGAGACCTAGTTGGTCAGATATTGAATTAACGAAACAGGTCGTGGATGCCGGTAGGATATTTGATATTGATGTGGTAGATCACCTCATCATAGGTTCGACTACCTTTTACAGTTTTGCAGACGATGGGAAATTAAACTAAAAGAGAGGGATTATTTCCCTCTCTCTTGATAGATTTTTTGAAGTTTAGCACCTACTACAATTGAAATTGCGAATAAGATGATAAAAAAGGCTGCTCCTGAGTATCCCATTGTATTGTTGTTTAATGATTCAAATTTACGAATAATTTTAAAGAAGTCCTTTGGTGCTAGGTAAAGAATCTAAATTTTTTCTGTCTCGATTCACCGCTATTTTAATAGCCTTCGCAAAAGCCTTAAAGATCGCTTCTATCTTGTGGTGTTCATTTTCTCCAGTCGCTTGAATATTTAGATTACATTTTGCGCCATCTGAGAATGATTTGAAGAAGTGAAAGAACATTTCTGTAGGCATTTCGCCTATCATCTCGCGTTTGAATGAAGCTTCCCATACAAGCCAATTACGGCCAGAGAAGTCAATCGCGACTTGAGCTAAGCAGTCATCCATTGGTAATAAGAAACCATAACGCTCGATACCCTTCTTGTTTCCTAAAGCTAAGGCAAAAGCCTCACCTAAGGCTATACCCGTATCTTCGATGGTATGGTGTTCATCAATACGCAGATCGCCATTTACTTTAACCGCTAAGTCGAGATTTCCATGTTTTGCGATTTGATCTAACATATGATCGAAAAAGCCTAGGCCTGTTTCGTTCTTAGCGATTCCTTTGCCGTCTAAATTTAAATCGATGGCAATTTTTGTCTCGTGCGTGTTTCGTTCGTGTTGCACATGTCTAGCAGGCAAAAGGAAAAATTCGTGAATCTCATTCCAATTCATGCATTGCAATGCAGTATAAGATTGTAATTCGGTAGGGATTTCTAGATCTCCAATAAAGATAGCTTTGGCCCCTAAATTCTTTGCCAATTCAATATCAGTTATACGATCACCGATGACGAATGAATTCGCTAAATCAAACTCATTCGTGAAATATTCACTTAGTAAACCAATACCTGGTTTACGTGTTGGTTTATTTTCGTGTGCAAAACTGCGGTCAATATGAATTTGTTCGAAGTTAATTCCCTCTGAAGCGAATATGTCTAACATCTTTTGGTGTGCTGGCCAAAACGTTTCTTCCGGAAAAGAATCTGTCCCTAAACCATCCTGATTGGTCACCATCACCAATTTATACTCAGTGATGGTGTTTATTTTTTTCAGATTAGAGATAACCTCCGGCAAGAAGGCTAGCTTTTCAAAGCTATCAACCTGTTGGTCAATTTTAGGTTCTTCTATCAAAGTCCCATCTCTATCAATAAATAACACCTTTTTCATCTTACAAAGGTAAGCAAATAAAAAAAATAAGGTAATTTTGTTTTAGAAATAATCCATATGAGCCAGGTTTTTACATTAACAACACCCGAAGAAAAAGCATTTTTTGCCAAGCGTCTTGCTGACCTTTGTACTGAGAAGCAAGAGAAAGTAGTGGAGTTGATTCCTGCGTTTGAAGCGGTGGTATTGGGTAGTGTGCTTAAATTATTTCGGAATAGAATTCGGTTTAATGCCCTATATAATTTTATGTTGGCTAAATCTGCTCCTCAAGAAGATGTAGCCAAATTAGTAAGCTCAGGTAAAGGAATGCCTGATTATGATTTAATGTATCGATTTGGAGAAGGGGTGATGGGGATTTTACTTCCGGATAAGAAAAGTGCAGTTGCCACTTTATTGGGAGGGCAATTAGGTGCAAAAAGTTCGACTATCATTAAGGGACTAACTTTGAGTTATGCCCTTTACGGATATCGTCTTAAAGAGTTTGATTACGATGCTTTACGAGATTACAAGTCTTTTGGAGAATATTACTTACCTTCCTCTAGTGATTTTTATACCTTAGCACCAGCTAAAATTCAAGTTGCTCTAGTCGACATTTTGGTATTAAAAGATGTTTTGAAAGGTGACAATTTTGTTTTTGACGAGCCTTTTGTAGCAGTTGATGATCGTCCATCGCGTAATTACAAGTTAATTGCTGGGGTAATTGCTGGAATTGCACTATTGTCGATTGGTTTGTTTTTTACCTTTAGAAGTGGAAACTCAGAAGAGATAGTGGTTAAAGAGGATACAGATCAAATCATACCGATCGATAGCCTTAATAAATTAAATGATAGTCTAACAAAGGCAGTAGTTGATTCAGTAAAAGCTACAAATGATTCTTTAATTTCACTAGCTTGGCCTGAAGGCAAGCCCTTCCAGATTCCTAAGGAATCTATGATCGTAGAATTCCACGCGTATGTGACTGATTCTACCGTTGTTACCCCTTTGGAGCTTACTTGTACAGAACTTGATTTTAGTGATAAAACAGAGTTGTTAGCTTCTCCTAAAACCTATTTGTTTAAGCAGATTGCTGCGGGTATGAATAAATTCAAAGACGTAGATGTGCAGGTGCAGGTAGCCTCAGAAAAGGGGGTGATTGTAGCAAAAGAGCACGCCTATGTGTTGAAGAATCGCCTGGTAGGTGAGGGCTTAAATCAGAAGCGAATTTCAGTTGCCACTTTGCCTAATTCCTCGAATAATCAAATCATTTTCAGCTTTAAAAAGCGTTCCTCATTAAAATAGTACAATTTTATTGCATGCTAATTTAATAAGCGGTACTTTTGTGCTTTGTTTATTAAATACATCCGCAGGAACTCTCTTTTTTCCTTTATTCAAAGGCTATCGGCAGGAGTTAAATTACGGATGTGTTCGGGCATCGTAATTAAATATATCAAATGAGTGAAAAAATTCGCTTCGATTCACTTCCATTGTCGGAAGGAATCCAAGAAGCAGTAAAAGAAATGGGCTTTGAGTTTGCTTCTCCCATCCAATCAGAAGCAATTCCTTTCGTAATGGAAGGTCGTGATGTCATCGGTCACGCGCAGACAGGTACTGGTAAAACAGCCGCGTTCGGTATTCCGATGATTGAGCATATTGTTCCTTTTGAGAAGTATGTTCAAGCAATCATCTTATGTCCTACGCGTGAATTAGCGGTTCAAGTTTCTGAAGAAATGAAGAAGTTGTCTAAGTTTACCAAAGGGGTTTGGGTGACGACGGTTTATGGTGGAGATTCCATCGATCGTCAAATTAAGTCCTTGAAAGCAGGGGCTAACATCGTGGTGGGAACACCAGGTCGTGTCATCGACTTAATCGAGCGTCGTGCGTTGAAATTAAATCAAACATCGATGGTGGTTTTAGATGAGGCGGATGAGATGTTAGATATGGGATTCCGTGAGGATATCGAAAGTATTTTGGAAGAAATTCCAAACGAGCGTCAAACCGTCTTGTTCTCAGCAACGATGTCAAAGCCTATTATGGCCTTAACAAATCGTTATTTGACTAACCCTAAGTTAGTGAAGGTAGTGAAGAACGAAATCACGAACGTGAACATCGAGCAATTATACTATGATGTAAAAGGTCGTGCGAAAATGGAAGTGACGACTCGTTTGATCGACTTCTATTCGTTGAAATTAGTCTTGATTTTCTGTAATCAAAAGAAACGTGTGGACGAAGTAGTGGAAGAATTGATGTTGCGTGGATATGCAGCAGAAGGTCTTCACGGCGACTTACGTCAATCACAACGTACTCAAGTGATGAATCGTTTCCGTGGTGGAAATGTGAGTTTCTTAGTGGCGACGGATGTGGCAGCACGTGGTTTGGACGTAGATAACGTGGATGCCGTAATCAATTACGATATTCCATTAGACGAAGAATATTACGTACACCGTATCGGTCGTACAGGTCGTGCCGGTAAGTCTGGTAAGGCATTTACGTTAGTCGTAGGAGCTGAGCGCAATCGTTTGCGTGATATCATGAACTACACGAAGGTGAAGATCGATAAAGGAGTGATTCCTACTTTCTCTGACGTAGTAGGTGTGAAAAAGGGTATGTTTATTGATCGAGTAGGTGCTACAATCGCTGAAGGCGGTTTAGAGTTATTTGATGATGCTTTACCTAATTTCCAACATGCTGGTTTCACTGTAGAGCAAGTTGTGGCTGCGTTAGTAAAGATGAACATGGGTGTCGTGAAGAACGAATTCGGTGATGAAAATCTCGAAGGCGATATGGAACGTAGCTCACGTAAATATGGTCGCGATGAACGCGGTGGCGGTGGTCGTTTCGAAAGAGGCGGCGGCGGTGATCGTTGGGGTGGCGGAGATCGTGGCGGTGATCGCCGCGGTGCTGGCCGTTTTGAAAGAGGTGGAGATCGTGGCGGAGATCGCGGTGGTCGTTTCGAAAGAGGCGGTGATCGTAACTCAGCTCCTCGTGGTCCTCGTGTGGATCGCGATGGCAAGCCATACAAATCTGACGAAAACATGGTTCGTTTAGTGGTCAACATTGGATTTAACGAAAAAATCTCTCCATCGAACATCGTGGGAGCTTTTGCAGGAGAATCAGGTATTCCAGGAAATGTATTAGGTCAAATTCAAATCGAGAACAAACACACATTTGTGGATGTTCCGAAAGAATATGCAAATGTCGTATTAGACAAAATGAGCGGCGCCCAAATCAAGGGTAAGCGAGTGAATGTCGATATTGCGAAAGCAGACAAATAAGTAGAAGGGGCTCAAATTGAGCCCCTTTTTTTAGGCCATTTTGCGTAAATAGAAATGCTGTTTAGGGCAAATGGGTTTAAAGAATAGGAGCCCAAGGTCAAATAGATCAACTGTTTGGATCACCGCTGGATGCGAATATAAAGAATTCCATATTTCCTCTTTATCGTGAGGTTTCTCAAACAGAATGATCGTATTATGATCAGTTTTGGCAAGATCTATTTTTGATTGAATCTCAAGAAGCGAGCAATCTGAATAACGTTTTTGAAGTCCCTCAATTAATTGCTCATATGACAGCCGCCGATTTAAATAGGGATTCAATAATTCGCAATACAAGGCATAAATAGAAGGTGAATGTAATCCATGTGCCGTTTGTGACTTGAAGTAAAATTGAATCCGATTCATTAATTCAAGTGATAAGCGGGAATAAGCTCAAATGGAGGTATGTCTACTTTGAAGGTGGCTTGGTTTTCTAAATTCAGGAACACATAATGTCCACTCATTTTACCAATAGATGAAATTAATGGGCATCCAGATGTATAGGTAAATGAATTTCCTGGTTCGATAATAGGCTGTTGGCCCACAACTCCTAATCCGTTAACCGTCTCTTTCGAACCTATTCCATCGACAATTTCCCAAAAACGACTCACAAGCTGTCCCGGTTGGTTACTCAAGTTTTTGATTGTAATTTGGTAGGAGAAAAAATGCTTATAGGGTGGATTTAATTCCATATCTGGTAGATGCGTTGTATCTACTGAAACTAAGAATCCATTTGAATATGCTTCTATCATCCTAATAAGGTCTAATGTGTAATCTGAAAGTAAAATTAGCTGATTCTTTGAATAATGATTGGAAAAAGGTGTTGAATTCATCGATTTCCTCTCCTTATTTTAATCACCTCAGTCGATTTTTAGAATCTGAATTTGATCAAAAAGAAATTTTCCCACCTATGGATGCGGTTTTCGCTGCATTTCAACATTGTTCATTTCTAGATACCAAAGTGGTAATCCTAGGCCAAGACCCTTACCACGGCCTTGGACAGGCACAAGGTTTATCATTCTCTGTTCCGTCTGCTTTCCCTTTGCCGCCTTCGCTTCGTAACATCTACAAAGAACTTTACGACGACATGAAAGTCATTCGATTTGACGGCGATTTAAGTTCTTGGGCTAATCAAGGAGTCTTATTATTGAACACTGTATTAACAGTCCGCTCAGGAGAGCCAAATTCGCACGCAAAACAAGGTTGGGAAGAATTTACACAAGAGGTTATCGGAACTTTGAGTAAAGAGAAACAAAACATCGTCTTTGTTTTATGGGGTGCACACGCACAAAAGCTATCAAAATTTATCGATCCTCAACGACACTTTATCATTGAAGCTGCGCATCCTTCACCTTTATCTGCTAACCGGGGTGGATTTTTTGGGACTAAGCCGTTTTCGAAGATTAATGAGTACCTTTTCGCGAGTGGGCAAGAGGGGATTGATTGGGGACGAGATTAGAGATAAGAGAGTATAGAGAAAAGATATGGTAAATGGTGAATGGTGAATGGTAAGTGGTAAATTCTCTATTCTCTATTCTCTACTCTCTACTCTCTACTCTCTACTCTCTACTCTCTACTCTCTACTCTCTACTTTATAATCTACACTCTCTTCAATTGACTCGGAAAGTACACATACTGATTCGCGAATTCCTTTTGGAAAAAACCAGATACAATTCCTTCAATAAATTGTTTGTGTTCTTCTTCGAATTCGGGTAGCCAACATTGTAAAGAGTATCCATTTGAATCAGGTTCTTGGTGAGAACTTATTTCAAATAAATGAATCTGGTCGACGAAGGTTTGCTTCTCTATTTCAGGCATAATTACCGTTTTTAAGGCTTTTAATGCGGTCTCTGTAATACTTGGCTCTATAAAGAGCGATATGTTGTATTGTATCATGATTTCTTTAGGCTTTTAGGGCGTTATATAGAATTTCTGCTGTGTGGTAACCGGTTTGTTCGATGCCATCTTTGATTTGATGACGGCAAGAAGTTCCATTGCTAGCGATGATACTCTTGATGGGTTTATTTAACAAACGAGGGAATAATACGAGGTTAGCGATTTGTTGAGAGATTTTATAGTGTTTTTTCTCATAGCCAAATGATCCCGCCATCCCGCAGCATCCCGTAGGCAACAATTCTACTTCATATTGGGCTGGAATGGTTAAGGCGATTCGGGTAGAGGTTAATCCTGCAATTGATTTTTGATGGCAATGTCCGTGTAAGAGGATTTTTTGCTGTTTTCCATGGAAAGAGTCAGCTGATATTTTGCCTGCTTTGTATTCTCGGGTGATGAATTCATCGATTAACAGACAATTTGGTTTTAATTTTTCCGCTTGTTCGCGTTTATCAGCGTCTACTAGCGATGGTATTTCATCTCGGAAGGTTAAGATGGCACTCGGTTCAATACCGATCAAAGGATGTTCTTTCGATATTAAATCACCCAATTGCTCCACATTTGCATTAGCTAAAGCTTTAGCTTCTATCAACATTCCTTTGGAAATAAAACTTCTGCCTGTCACAATTCCTTTAGGAATGATAACTCCGTAGCCTAAGGCATTTAATAATTGAATCGTTTTTTGGCCTAAAGGCACCTCATTGTGATTCGTAAATTCATCTGCTAAAAGATGTACAAATCCATTCTTAAAGGCATTTTGAGGGTTTTTGGAAGTATAGCGTTCGAACCATTTCTCTAAACTTGTGAATTGTACGGTAGGCAAACTTCGGTCGATGGAGAAGCCCATTCCTAGTTTGATCAACGAAGAGGTTAGCGGGAATTCAACTAAGAAATTGTACAAAGGAGAAACATAACTAGCATAGCGCTGTAGGGTAGGGAAGTGCCCTATTAATCTCGTGCGAAGAGGAACTCCATTTTTCAAATAGGATTGCTGTAAGGTTTCTGCCTTTAATTTTCCCATATCGACGCCAGATGGACATTCGGTTTGGCAACCTTTGCATGACAAACATAGGTCTAAAATTTCATGTAGGTCAGGATTGCTAAATGTCTCCTCTTTAGGCGAACTGAGCAATTGACGTAACATATTCGCTCTGGCTCGAGTGGAATCTTTTTCCTGTAAAGTGGCCATAAAACTGGGACACATGGTTCCTCCACTTAACGCTGTTTTCTTACAATCCCCAGATCCAGAGCACTTTTCTGCTAGACCTAGTGGGTTTTTCCAAACTCCATAATCAAAGAAATAGCTAGGTTCTGTTGCTTTTTTATCTGTAAATCGGAAGGCAGTGTCCATGGCGGGACTATCCGTTATTTTACCTGGATTGAATAAATTATGGGGGTCAAAAACGTGCTTAATTTCTTTAAATAAACTGTAGATTTCTTTTCCCATTAAGGCAGGGATGAACTCCCCCCGAAGACGACCATCTCCGTGTTCCCCACTCAATGATCCCTTGTATTTCTTCAGAATCTCCACCGTTTCCGTAATCAAACTGCGGAAGATAGCTATTCCTTCGGAGCTCTTTAAGTTAATAAATGGCTCGATATGCAATTCTCCCGCTCCTGCGTGTGCATAGTATGCGGCATTCGTTTCGTATTTTGTGAGTAAAGCCTGTATTTCAGCCACATAAGCAGGTAAGTCCAAAGGATCCACAGCGCAATCTTCGATCAAATTAACTGGCTGTGTATCTCCCTCTAGGTTTCGGATTAACCCTAGACCGGCTTTTCGGATGTCCCAACCTTTGGCAATCTCATTTCCATATAAAGTGGGATAGGAATAGCCTAATTTTTGTGACTTCAATTGCTCAATGAGTCCAGAAACCTGCTCTTCTAAGCTGATACGATCGGTTGAACGAAACTCTACCATCAAAATGGCAGCCGGCTTTCCATCAATAAATCCGCGGTCTTTTTCGAAATTAGGATGGCCTTCCGTAAACGAAAGTATGTAATCATCCACTAATTCAGAGGCAAGAATAGGATGCTTAAGAGCTTCAATATTTACTTGTAAGGACTCTTGTAAAGAATGACAATGAATACACACTAGTGCCACTTCGGGCTCAGGAAGATCTAATAAATTTAATTTCATCGCGTGAACGACGGCCAAAGTTCCCTCTGATCCTGCCATCAATTTGGATAGATTAAAGAGTTCCCCATCCGGCGTAAATGGCTGCATATCCAATAAGGCATCCAATGCATATCCCGTATTTCTACGTTTAATGGATTTCTTAGGAAACTTATCCCGAATCAAGCTTTGAATTTCTGGGTTATTCAACATGCGATGAATCTCGCGGTAAATCTTGCCCTCTAAATTTTGCAGGGTTGTCTTGTGGTAGAATTCTTCCAGCGTCAAAGGATGCGTATGTATCTCTGTTCCATCCGATAAAAAAGCACGTGTTTCCAAAATATGATCGCGCACTGATCCCCAAACAATGCTATGTAATCCACAGCTATTATTTCCTAGCATCCCACCTAATAGAGCTCTATTTGCGGTGGATGTTTCTGGACCAAAAAACAAATCAGCCGTTGCTAAATGTTTATTTAAGTCATCCCGCACAATTCCAGGCTCTATCCAGACTGATTTTTCTTTTCGATTCAAAGAAATGACTTTACTTAATGCGGAAGATATTTCCATTACGACACCATCACCTACAACTTGGCCCGCAAGAGAAGTGCCGGCTCCTCTAGGAATTAAGCCTGTTTTTGCCTGACTCGCAAATTGTATCAGGCGTTTGATGTCTTTGGATGAAGCTGGAATAGCAACAGCGGCTGGTTTTACTTGGTAAACGGAAGCATCGGTGGCATAAATACGCTTCGCTATTTGAGAAGATTGGCTCTCGTCAAAAAATAATTGACCTTCAAAGTGGTCTTTCAACAAACGTACTTCGTAATTGCTCCAGCTCATATTTACAAAAGGGAAACTAAAATTACAAAATCCAATCTTACCTTCATATTGCCATTCAAAGTTTATACCATCTGTTCATAAAAAGGAAGCGTATTTCTAGTAATTAATTTTCTAAATTTGAGTTTAGCAAAATCCTATGAAGTTTTTAATTCAAGTTTACGAGAGTTTGATCTTTGCCTACCAGGCTTTGAGATCTAATATTTTACGAACAACTCTTTCGCTGTTAGGTGTAAGCGTTGGTATTTTTGCTATCGTAGCTGTATTCACAGCGGTAGATTCCCTAAATAAGAATATTCGATCAGAGATTGATTCCTTTGCTGGCACTGGAGTCTTGTATGTTGGAAAATGGCCATGGGAAATGCAAAGCAACTACCCTTGGTGGAAGTATTTGAATCGCCCAGAAATGAAGTATGCGGAGTTTCAATTTCTAAAGGATAATTTACAATCAGCCAAAGCCATAGCCATTATCGATAATGGCCGTTCAGCTTCTGCAACTAATGGAAGTTCAAGTATGGATGTGAACATGACGGGTGCGAGTTATGATTACAATCAAATTACCAGTGTTCCAGTGCAATTTGGACGTTATTTTTTGCCGATTGAGTCGGAGAATGCATTAAATGTAGTCATCATAGGTGCCAAAGTTTCAGAAAATCTTCAGGCCGCTGTCGGTGATCAGATAAAGTTAAATGGGATTAAGTTTCAAGTAATTGGCGTAATTGAAAAGAAGGGAAGTGATATGTTGAGTTTTGGTGGAACTCCTGATGAGAAAGTCTTTATTCCCTATTCTACATTTTCTGCTGTATTTCAAAAAGATCAGCCGGCTCCAGATATAGCTATTAAAGCTTTAGATGACGATATTGGACAAGAGAATTTAGAAGGTGAAGTGACAGGATTAATGCGCTCATTACGTTCGATAAAGCCCAAACAGGAAAGTAATTTTTCGGTAAATCGACTTGATGGATTAAACCAATTCTTTGATGGTATTTTTGCCGCGTTAAATGTGTCTGGGGCTTTAATTGCTGGATTTTCTCTCTTAGTAGGAGGATTTGGGATCGCGAATATTATGTTCGTTTCGGTAAAAGAGCGAACGAATATTATTGGAATCCAAAAGTCATTAGGAGCAAAGAATTATTTCATTCTATTCCAATTTCTTTTCGAAGCTGTTTTCTTGAGTTTGATTGGAGGTATAGTAGGGATTGGGTTGGTCGTCT
>CAILUB010000021.1 GCA_903837305.1 uncultured Cytophagaceae bacterium | reverse complement strand
TTGCTCTTCGATGAAGGTCTCGGAGTAAGAAAAGAAATTAGAACGGGCAATGATTAAACGCATTCAGGGCTGATTTTTAATGCAAAACCGAAATTAGCTAAATTTTTCGGCTATTTTTACAGCAAATACACGTCATGGAGAAAAATTTAGTCGTAGGGGGAAGTGGTTTTTTGGGCTTGAATTGGCTGGCTTATTTGCAGCAACACGGTGCAGATAGCGAGGTCGTTGTTTTCGCGCACGAAAAACCGGCGGGCGTTGAATTTCCTTCTTTCGTGACTTTTGTGGTGGGGGATTATGCCGATGCGACAGCTTTGGACGACTTATTTAGTGCCCATCATTTTGATCGTGTATTTCATTTTGCCTCTTCCATTATACCTGCCATTTCATCTGAAAATATTCGCCAAGACATCGAATCTAACTTGTTGCCTACCATCGGTTTGATGGAGATGATGAAGAAACACCAGGTGTCAAAACTACTTTATCTGTCTACAGGTGGAGCGGTTTATGGGAATGTAACGCAAGAAAAAGTGAAGGAAGATTATCCTTGCAAGCCTATTTCATCTTACGGAATTATCAAGCTAGCTGTGGAGCATTACATCGAATTGTATGCGAAATTATACCAGATTGATTACTTGATTTTGCGCTTGTCGAACCCATTCGGGGAGTTTCATCGCTCGCCTAAACAGGGAGTAATAAATATTGCCGTTCGCAAGGCGCTGAAAGGAGAGGTGATGACGGTTTGGGGAGATGGGTCGCAGGCCAAAGATTATATCTACGCCGCTGACATCGGTCAAGCCATCGATGGTTTGATCAAAGCTGGTGTAAAAAATGAAACGATCAATGTGGGTTCTGGCGAATCGCTCAGCTTGAACGAGATAATAAATCGCATTCAAGCGAAACTGCCCGCATTCCAAGTCGAATACAAAGACGCAAAGTTGACGGATGTGCAGAAAATCTGCTTAGATACGTCGAAATTAGCGGCGAAAATGAACTGGAACATTACTTCTTTCGAAACTGCCCTCGAAGCCACCATCGCCTACGAAAAAGCTAGACTTTCTTAGCCACCAGCACGAAAGTGCAGGCATCCTCGTTGCGTGATTTAGCCGTGATGATCTTATCGAAAAAAATGATCAAAGGCTGCAGCAAAAGGGACAACAAGAAACGCAACGGCTTAGGCAATTTGAACAAAAGACCATCTTGGAATAATTGCAATCCCATTGCGGAGCGTCCTAGAATTCCTTCAAAATAAACAACCTCGAATCCCGCTTCCGTCACTATTTTTTTCAAACCCGTCGAAGTCCAGCGCCAAAAATCCGTCGGATCCGGATGGAACATCCAATACCCGTGCGTAGATAAGATTAATTTACCCTCTTTCTCTAAGATGCGGTGTGCCTCTTTCAAATACGCTTTCGGATCTTCCACGTGTTCCAATACTTGCGTAGATAAGACGAAACCTACGCTTTCCTCTGGCATATCGATGATTCCGGCGGGGTCTACCACTACGTCTGCTTTGGTATTGTACGCTAAATCCAGGCCTATGTATTGTTCCACAAATGGAGTAAATAGTGGCTCATAGGGCTTGTTTCCACAACCATAATCGGCCAGTAATTGATGCGGTGAATTGCGCACATATAAAGCAATGACGCGTTCTAATTGCTTGCGCAACTGGATTAGATAGTAATAACGTGCGGACATTCGGCCCGTGATTTTAGGGTATAGACGTTCAATTCCGGCCTCTCTACTTTCCATGTGATAGTCGTTTATATTCGATTAGGGAGTTTTTATACTCAATAAAATCCGCTGATGTGCGAAGGTATTTTCTAAATAAAGTAAGCTTTCTTTCGCGGTATGAAATGCGGGCCAAACCTAAATATGCCAGGCCACGAATATCTTTTGTGAGCCGTTCTTCGAAAGGGAAGGCGATGGATTTTGTATACCAAAACTCGGCCTTTTTTAAATCTTTTCGTTCCACTTCCTCCCGCATTCCGCGCAGGGCATAGGCAGCACCCGTGTAATAGGGATTTTTCAAAGCTTCCATTCTTTCAAGGTAAGATTCTGCTTCTTGAAATTTTCCAGTCAACGTAAGTAATTCAGCTCTTTGCAATAAATACCAGTGGTTCTTAGGAAAGTTATCACTTAGGATTTGATTATAGACCAAAGCCCGTAAAGGATTTCCTTCGTATTTATTTTGTACATAACCCATATAAAATAAGCATTCGTTTTTCACGAAAATGGTCCGTTTAATTCCTGCTTCTAACTGAGCAAGACCAAGTCGTTTATTTCCATCCTGGAATAAAAACATAAAGGGTTTTAAGACGGGATGTAATTCTGGATAAGCAACGCTGTAATAATTATACATTCCCGTAGAATATAGAAATTCGGGCTGTTTGTCGGAATTCTTTAGGCCAATTTTCAGGAAGCTATAGGCCTTCTTCGCATAGTTAACTACTTTCATAAAGTTTTGCTCATCTGCTTCGTAGGCTGCTAAAAATCCCAATGAGGCCGTACAGAAAAACGATGCCTCTAAGTCATTCTCATCTTTTTCGTATAATTCTTGAGCTAACTCATAGGCCTTTTCGAGATGGGCTAAGTAAGTACGACTCTGTGCAGGATGATCCTTCAACGGAAAGTATTGTTGCTCCCATTGCATCGCAAGCAATAAATAGGCCGCTGGGTGTCGTGGGTATTTGGTTTTTAGGTTATTAAAAATGAGTGCGGATTCTTTGAATTCGTATTGGTATAAGTTCGTCAAACCTTGGGTGATTTGGGATTTCGCGAGAGGGTCTTGGAGGATTTGGGCCTGCAATCTCATCGAAAGAAAAAGGAAAAGTAAGAGTGCAACCCGAATCATGTGAAATGTTTAGCCTGCAAATTTAGTTAAGCTCTGTGGTTTTTGGGTCGATTTTTTTACTTTTGTTTATAAACCCTAAGACATGATTTCATTCGAAGAATTTACCCTCGCTAACGGCCTTAAAGTCATTGTGCACGAAGACCGGGACACGACGATGGCGGTGGTAGATGTGATCTACAATGTAGGTTCCCGGGATGAAGACGAAAACCTGACGGGTTTTGCGCATTTGTTCGAGCATTTGATGTTCGGTGGATCTGAAAACATTCCGTCCTTCGATACGCCCTTGCAAAAAGTAGGCGGCGAGAACAATGCCTTTACCACCCCAGATTTAACGAATTACTATATTTCGGTTCCAGCTCAAAACATCGAAACGGCCTTCTGGCTTGAATCGGACCGGATGAAGCAATTAGCTTTTAACACGCAAAGCCTCGAAACACAGCGCAAAGTCGTGATAGAGGAATTCAAGCAACGTTATTTGAATCAGCCCTACGGCGATGTGTGGTTGAAGTTTAGACCTTTGATTTACAACAATCATCCGTACCGCTGGCCTACGATTGGTGCTGGTATTCAGCACATCGAGGAGGCCCAGATGAGTGATGTGAAAGCTTTTTTCCAAAAGCACTACGTACCCTCTAATGCCACACTAGTCGTTGCTGGTAAGGTAAAAGTGTCCGAGGTAAAAGCTTTAGCCGAAAAATGGTTCGCACCCATTCCAGGTGGCGTGAAGCCACAGCGCAATCTGCCGCAAGAACCAGTGCAAATAGAAAACCGGGTAATGGAGATTGTCGCTGACGTACCGGCGAATCGCCTGTATAAAGCCTATCCCGTGATCGGTCGCTATGAACCGGGTTACCACGCGATTGATTTGATGGCGGATTTATTAGGTAGAGGAGAGTCTTCTTATTTATACGAGCATTTAGTTCAAAAGCAGCGTATTTTCGACACGATTGGGACTTATCAAACGAGTTCCATCGATCCGGGCCTATTGATTATTCAAGGTCAGGTGAGTGATGACGTGACGATAGAAGAGGCGGAAGAAGCATTAGAGAAGGCGATACAGAATTTTGCAACTGCGAAAATTGCCGAGAAAGACTTGCAGATGGTGAAGAATCAATCCGAGGCGAGCTTGGTTTTTGGGGAAGTGGAAGTGCTGAATCGGGCCATGAATTTAGCCATGGCCGCGAATGTAGGCGATGCGAATTTAGTCAATAATGAATCGCAAAAGATCGCAGAAGTGCAAACGCAAGATTTGGAAAAATGGGCTCAGCGCTTGTTTATTCAAGGGAAATCGAATACCTTAAAGTATAAAAAAATAGCCAAATGAAAATTCGCGTAGGACAAGGGTACGATGTGCATCGCTGGGTAGAAGGACGTCCTTGTATCTTGGGTGGTGTGGAAATTCCTTCAGAGAAGGGGCCTTTGGGTCATTCAGATGCCGACCTAGTTTGCCACGTATTATGCGATGCTCTTCTAGGGGCCGCGAATATGCGCAATATTGGGTATCATTTTTCAGATAAAGATCCGATGTGGAAGGGAGTTGCTTCCACGCTTTTGTTAAAGAAGGTGATGGAGATGATTCGCGAAGCTGGTTGGGAATTGTCGAATGCGGACGTAACCGTGATCTTAGATCAACCCAAGTTGAATCCGATTATCCCTGCTATTAAAGATAATTTAGCCCTTGTGATGGGTGTGGAAGTAGACCAAATTTCGGTTAAAGCAACCACCTCAGAAGGTTTGGGTTTTGTGGGTAGAGCAGAAGGTGTTTCTGCGATGGCTGTGGCCCTTATTCAGAAAGATTAAGATGCAGATAGATTTAGAAAAGGAACGTTTAGAGATTTTGAAGCGCTACCGCAAGTTACTGCGGACGGCTAAGCCTTTTTTAAAAGACGATGATGCGAAGCAAATCAAAAAAGCCTTCTTGATTTCTGCGGAGGCGCACAAAGATATGCGTCGCAAATCCGGCGAGCCATATATCTACCATCCTTTAGCCGTTGCCCAAATTTGTGTGGAGGAAATCGGTTTAGGAACTACGTCGATTATTGCGGCTTTGTTGCATGATGTGGTGGAGGATACGGATACGACTTTGGCAGAAATTGAAAAACAATTCAATCCTAAGATTGCCTCCATCATCGATGGACTAACGAAAATTGCCGGTACGTTTGAATACGGAACATCGCAACAGGCGGAGAATTTTCGGAAGATGTTATTAACGCTTTCTGATGATATTCGCGTGATCTTAATTAAGCTCGCGGATCGTTTGCACAATATGCGGACGTTGACGAGTATGGCGAAGGAAAAGCAGTTGAAAATTGCCTCTGAAACCATCTATTTGTATGCACCATTGGCTCACCGTTTGGGTTTGAATGCGTTTAAATCTGAGTTAGAGGATTTAGGATTAAAGCACACCGAGCCAGAAGCCTACAAGGAAATCGCTCATAATTTGATGGAAAATAAGCGGAGCAGAGAAAGCTTTGTGGAAAATTTTATCAAGCCTATTAAGAAGACGTTGGACGATCGAGGTTTGAATTATACCATCAAAGGTCGCCCCAAATCCATCTTTTCTATTTACAATAAAATTAAAAAAGGCAATACGCCTTTCGAGAAAATATACGATCTTTTTGCGGTACGTGTCGTGTTAGACGTGCCCGTGGAGCGCGAAAAATCGGATTGCTGGGAAGTATATTCCGTAGTCACGGATCATTACCGGCCTAATCCGAGTCGTTTGAAGGATTGGGTTTCCACTCCTAAATCGAATGGTTACGAGTCATTGCACACCACGGTGATGAGTATGCCTTTTGGGCAGGACAAAGAAGGTCGCTGGGTAGAGGTCCAGATTCGTTCGAAGCGAATGGACGAGATTGCGGAGAAAGGGGTGGCGGCACACTTCAAGTACAAAGGTACGGACACGCGAACGAGCGAGGCATTTGAGTCATGGCTGTCTCAAGTTCGGGAAGCCATCGAGGCGAATGACAAAAGCCAGTCGGCCGTGGAATTAGTGGAGGACATCAAGAACTCGCTTTACCATGAGGAGGTTTTTGTCTTTAGTCCGAAAGGGAAATTGATTGTCTTGCAATCCGGTGCTACTGCTTTGGACTTTGCTTTTGAGATTCACTCAGAAGTGGGCGCCCGTTGCATAGGTGCCAAAGTAGGAGGTAAACTCGTTCCCTTATCACACAAATTAGCGAACGGAGATCAAATCGAGATATTAACATCCTCTAAGCAAAAACCGTCAGAAGACTGGTTGCGCATCGTGTTTACAACGAAGGCAAAAGCGCGGATCAAGGACTTCATCAAGGAGGAGAATAAATCACACCTGATTAAGGGTCGCGATTTAATTGAACATCGCTTGAAACACCTAGGTTTTCCTCTATTGACTTTAGAAATCACGAATCAGTTGCGCGCTTATTTTAATGCCAAAGATGCGAATGATTTATTCTACCGTTTTGGTAAAGCCTACATCAACATTGATCAACTCAAGCACTGGAAATTGGATCGTGAATTACACGAAAGAAAGCAGGCAGAGAAATCAATCCAAGCGCCTATCGTGGATAGCAAATCCTTCAGAAAGGAGATGCAAGAGTACCACAAGGAGCGCAAGGAATCTGATACCTTATTGATTGGAGAGGACATGGATAAGGTAGATTATACCTTAGCGAAGTGCTGCAATCCGATTTCGGGGGATGAAGTTTTTGGCTTTGTGACCATCAATGAGGGGATCAAAATACACCGAGCCGCTTGCCCTAACTCACCTGAATTACTTTCGCGCCACGGGGACCGCGTCATTAAGGCACAATGGACTTCTCAAATCTCCATGTCTTTTGTCGTTGATTTGATTATCCGAGGTATCGATCGCGTAGGCTTGGTGAACGACGTAACCCGCTTGATTTCAGAGAAGTTGCAAGTCAATATTACGGGTCTGAACATTGGGGTGAAAGATGGACTATTTGAGGGCCAAATATCACTTATGGTACAAGACACCGATCACCTCGATAGCTTAAGCGCAGAAATGGAACAAGTTCCTGGCGTAATTGAAGTGGAGCGAAAAGTTTCTTAGTTTTTGTCCGTTATTTTTGCTTATTTTACGTCGTTTTTTTTCCATAAATGTCCCAAGAATTAGATAAACTCGATTCAGTAAAAAAGATCTTCACTGCCTACCTGGAAAACAAGGGTTTGCGGAAGACGCCGGAGCGCTTTGCGATCCTGGAAGAGATCTATTTACGGGACGATCACTTTGATGTGGAGGAGTTGTATATCTCCATGAAAAACAAGAAATACCAAGTCTCTAGGGCTACCGTTTACAATACGCTCGATGTGTTAGTAGAATGCGATTTAGTGGTGAAACACCAGTTTGGTCGCAATCAGGCACAATTCGAAAAGTCTTATGGACGTCGTCAACACGATCATTTAATCTGTACCGATTGCCACAAAGTCACGGAATTTTGTGATCCTCGCGTACAAACCATCCAAAGTTTAGTAGGCGAAATGCTGCAATTCAATGTAATGCACCATTCCCTTATTTTTTACGGTTCTTGTACGAACAAGAATTGTGAACACCGAGCAAATTACCAAGCAAGAAATCAAGAATAAAACAATATTATGGCAGTTGATGTATTATTAGGCTTACAATGGGGTGATGAAGGAAAAGGAAAGATCGTAGACGTTCTAGCACCCAAGTATCAAGTAGTTGCGCGTTTTCAAGGCGGACCTAACGCGGGTCACACCTTAGAATTCGACGGATTTAAGCACGTTTTGCATCAAATTCCATCTGGAATTTTCCGCCAAGAAGTTCAAAACATCATCGGTAACGGCGTTGTTTTAGATCCCATCATCTTCAAAAAAGAAATTGACGGTTTAGCGCATTTCAACCTAGACTTACGCAAGAACTTAGAGATCTCGAAGAAAGCATCCATCATCTTGCCTACCCACCGTTTATTAGACGCGGCATACGAAAAGGCAAAAGGGGATGCAAAAATCGGTTCTACTTTGAAAGGAATCGGTCCTACTTATACGGATAAAATCTCTCGCCAGGGATTACGTGTAGGAGATATGATTTCACCTGATTTTTCTGCCAAATACAACGCATTAGTTGATCGCCACAAAGCGATTTTGGACGTATATAAATTTGAATACGATTTAGCGGCAGCGGAGAAGGAATTCTTCGAAGCCGTTGCTTTCATGAAAGAATTCCACTTAGTGGATTCAGAATATTCTGTGAACCACGCCATCGACGCAGGGAAAACGATCCTAGCTGAGGGCGCACAAGGTTCACTTTTGGACGTAGACTTCGGTTCTTATCCATTTGTAACTTCATCAAATACAATTACCGCGGGTGCTTGTACCGGTTTAGGTGTGGCGCCTAAAAACATCGGTGAGGTTTTCGGTATCTTCAAAGCCTATGCGACTCGCGTAGGTTCTGGCCCATTCCCTACGGAATTAGAAGACGAAGTAGGCGAGCGCATGCGGGTGGAGGGCCGTGAATTCGGTTCGACAACTGGTCGTCCACGCCGTTGTGGTTGGATCGATTTGCCAGCCTTGAAATACGCCATGATGATTAATGGGGTAACTCAATTAATCATGATGAAGGCGGACGTTTTGAATATCTTTGACGAGATTCAAGTGTGTACGGCTTACGAAATGCCGGACGGTTCGATTACAGACCAAATCCCTTTCGAGATCACCGACATCAAAGTAAAGCCGGTGTACGAAACTTTAAAGGGTTGGGCTTGTAGCCTAGAAGGCATGCGCGATTTTAACGAATTGCCAGTAGAACTAGCGGATTACATCAAATTCTTAGAAAAACACTTGAACCTACCTATTAACTTCATCTCGACGGGTCCAGACCGCGAGGCTTGTGTGTTAAGAGGTTCATTAGCATAAACCATCAAAATGGAGGGGATTTCATTAGCTGATTTGTACAAGTTCGACGAGATCTATTGGGTCCCGCAGGATAAGTCAGAGGCGCAGCTAGCGGAATCCCCTGCTGTTACTATCGAAGAAGAAAGCATTGCGGCAGTTAAGCCTAAGATCTCTACTCCTTGGGTCGTTGTAGGCCAAATCGCCGAAGCCGAACTAGCTCGTTTAAAACTCATTTTTTCTGCCCCTCCTTTAGTGTTAGGACCTGCAGATTGGTCAGTCTACACACCATCGGACGAAGAACCAAGCTATACTGAATTCCTGAAAGAGACGAGCGCAAAACGCTATATCTTTATCGGTCAGCAACCAGCTGTTTGGCAAGGAGAATTACCTACCACCGAAATCGATACGATTGAATCCAAATTAGTCTATTTCTTTCCTCGCTACATTTCGTCGCTGACGGATGCGGAGAAGACGCTGAAGATGGAGTTTTGGAATGCGCTTAAACAGATTAAAGAGTAGAGAGTATAGAGTATAGAATAGAGATAAGAGAGTACAGAGAGGAGATTAGAGATAATAGAGAAGAGAAGATAGGAGATGAATCATCTCTACTCTATACTCTCTACTCTATACTCTCCTACAGCGCATACCTCGCTAACGGACTCACATCCTGCCCACAAAACTCCCCCGCTTCTGCTTTAAAATGCCCCGCCATGGCGATCATTCCCGCGTTATCCGTGCAGTAAATGAAGGCTGGGATGAAAACCTCCCAACCCATTTCAGTGCCCATCTCTTGAAGTCGTGTGCGCAAACCTGAGTTGGCAGAAACGCCGCCGGCGATGGCGATTTGAGTGCAGTTCATTTCCTTCATCGCCTTCTTCGTTTTCCGAAGAAGCATATCGATGAGGGATTTTTGAACGGAGGCGCAGATGTCTGCTTTGTTTTCTTCGATGAAGTTGGGGTTATTTTTGACCTCTTTTTGGAGGAAATATAAAATGGCGGTTTTGATGCCAGAGAAGCTAAAGTTCAGGCCGGGCATTTCACCTAGTGAGAAGGGGAAGCGGTCGGGGTTACCCTCTTTGGCCAACTTATCAATTAATGGGCCACCTGGATAAGGTAGTCCGATCAGTTTTGCAGTTTTGTCAAAGGCTTCACCCACGGCATCGTCCTGCGTTTCGCCAATGACCTCCATATCAAGTGCCGATTTTACCCAAACCAATTGCGTGTGGCCGCCACTAACGGTAAGGCAAAGGAAGGGAAAAGAGGGCTTGGGATCCTCAATAAAATGCGCCAAAACGTGCGCCTGCATATGATTTACTTCGATTAAGGGAATGTTTAGGCTAAGTGCCAGCGATTTCGCAAATGAGGTGCCGATTAATAAAGCTCCTAAAAGCCCAGGGCCCCTTGTGAACGCAATGGCATTCAGTTCATTTTTGTTTATATTTGCTTTTTGCAGGGCCTCTGTCACGACAGGGATGATCGATTTTTGATGAGCTCTGCTGGCTAATTCGGGAACGACGCCACCCCATTCCGTGTGGATGAGTTGTGTCGAGATGATGTTAGACTTCAAAACACCGTCTACCATGACGGCAGCCGAAGTTTCATCGCAAGAAGATTCAATAGCCAGTAGCTTCATAAGAATAGAATTCTGCGCAAAAATACGGCAATATGGTCAAATATCTCAAAATCTTCGTCAAAACAATCCTTTATGGATTGGTGGGGATTTTTTTGATGATTTTTGCAACCATTCTTCTCCTCAGAGCTCCCGTTAACCAAACCTTACTAGCCAATTATTTAACACCTAAAGTCGAAAAGGCGATCGGCTATCCCGTTAAAATGCAGGGTATCCAGGTCAAGTTTTTCGATGAGGTCAGTATCAAAGGCTTGGAGGTAAAAGACCCTTGGGGTGCTAAAATGATTCAAATCGATCAGTTGGATGTAAATTTTAGCATTACACATTTATTTCTTCAGCCGGGCAAACCTAGTCTTGATTATGCTCGTTTGACACGCCCAAATGTACATTTGATATTCGAAAAGAAGACTGGTAAAATGAACATCGAGGAGTTTATTTTGCGTCTCGAAAATTGGATTACGGGTGGAGTAAAAGCAACAAAAAAGGGTCCATCGTCGATTTTTACCATACCGGAAGCCGAGGTGATTGATGGGGCTTTTTCATTAGATGATAACACGGTGAAGAGTGAAGCGACTCGCCGTCATTTCGATATTTCGCACTTTACCTTAGCGAAGGTTTATTCCAAAGTCAAGAATTTTTACATCAAAAACGATACACTAGGACTTCAAGCGATTGGTTTGCGGACAAAGGATCCTTTGACAGGTTTTGACGTAAAAAGTCTGGACACCAAGTTTATGATTTCGGATCACCAAATGCGCTTTGATCAATTGGATTTGCGTTTTAATGACTCCCGTGTGACACGTAAATTTGTGGTGAATTACCGCGACATGCGCTCGATGACACGTTGGATTACGGACGTGGATATGCAAGCGGATTTCAATGGTGCGCAGGTAAAAGGGGAAGATTTAGGGCGCTTTGTGGAGGCGATGTATGAATACAAGGGAATTTATCGTCTGAAGGGTGCACTTAGTGGTACAGTAGCGAAACTGGATTTGAAAAAGTTTGAATTAGGCTTCGGTGCGAAGAGTGTCTTGCGCGGGGATTTTAATTTCAAAGGTTTGCCGAATGTGGATAAGGCGGAGATGGATTTTACCATGCGTTCCTCGTTATTTTATCCTCAGGATTTAGGGACCTATATTACCAAGCCAGCTGCAGAAAATATGGTTATTTTAGGCCCTGTAGCCTTCGATGGACTATTCAAAGGGAACAATAAAGTATTTAGGACAGCCGGTAAATTGAAGACGGGACTAGGGTATGTAGAGGCGGATGTCAAAATGAATTTGAAAGACTCAATGGCCTTTTCGCGTTACGATGGGAAGATCAAATTGCAGAAATTTAAGCTGGGTAAGCTTTTGGGTTTGGAGTCTGTATTAGGGACTTTAGATGCAGAAGGTAGTTTGAAAGGAATTGGCTTTGCAAAGAAATCGGCTAATATTGATTTTGATGGCAAGGTGTCAGAAATCTTTTTCAACAAATACCTCTACCACAAAATTAGCTTAAAAGGGAATTTTCAAAAGCAATTATTCAAGGGAGATGTAAGCTCGAAAGACACAAATTTAGTTGCCACTATGTCCGGATTAATTGACTTACGTGCTTCCAAGCCTGTGTATCAAATGCAAGGTGAAATCACCCATGCGAATCTGCATAACATCCATTTGCTGGATCCTCAGTTGAGCTTGTCTACTGATTTTGAATTAGATTTTAAGGGGGATCATTTTGATGATTTAGAGGGTCGCACCGTGTTTTATAATTCAACTTTGCAAACCCCTGATAAGCCTGATTTGCATGTCGAATTAGTGACGCTTACTTCTGAAAATGGACCTGGTGAAAAGCGCCATTATAAGTTAACTTCAGACCTCATTTCCGCTGAAATTAGTGGAGAGTTTACCCCGAGTGTTTTACAAGCCCAACTAGGACAATTAACGAATGAATATGCTCTTTATTTCCAAAAAGGAGCTGACGAGCGCTGGGGTTATTATGCCACTCGTCGCCATGAAATTGAAACAAAATACAAGGCCGATTTTACTGTTATATGCCACCGGGCAGATCCAATTTTGGCTCGTTTTTTTCCATCGGTTCAGATCGGGGAAAATACCGTATTCTCTGGAAATATATCGAAAGGGAGAACACTTTCTGTTAGCTTAGAAGCTTACCCAGACACCTTGGTTTTTGGTGGATACCGCTTCTATCAATCTGTTTTCTCTTTCCAAAGTTCGAAATTCTTAGGTGCTCCTGAAGTATCTTCTAGTCTTGTATTTTCTTCTAGAAAACAACAATTGAATTTCTTAACTCCTACAGAGAATTTCAAATTAGATGCGCTTTGGGATCAAAATCGCATCAATTTTGGTCTTGATTTTAAACAGCAAGGAGAAGAGAACTCGGCGCATTTAGCCGGTGCTTGGGCCTTTGAGGACGAGGGGTTATCCTTGAAATTCAAGGATACCTATTTCCGTATTTTAGGTCAAGATTGGGCCATGGATCCTGCGAACAAAATCACCATTCAAGGCCAGGAATGGAAAGCAGATCGCGTTTTGGTGGCTAACCAAAATCAATCTATTTCCCTGCAAGGAAGTCTTTCGAATGATACGACAGAGACCATCAAATTACGTGCAAATCATTTCCAATTATCCACGTTAAAACCCTTGTTTGCTACTAAGACGACCGGGGAATTAAACGGTGAAATTGCCATTCAAGATTGGTACAAAAATACACGTTTAGATTCCTGGATATTAGTGGATTCTTTACGTTTAAACAAGTTCTATATTGGGAATTTACAGGGTGTGGGGACCTATTTGGCAGATGATAAAAAGATGGATTTAAATCTTAATTTAAACCGCCTTGGGGAATCTGTCTTGTCATTAACTGGAACGTATCTGCCTTATGAGGAGGAGCAAAAGTTGAATATGGAGACCGAGTTAAATCAGACGGATTTACAGATTTTGGAGCCATTTACAGAAGGTATTTTCTCCGACTTGAAGGGGTCTGCATCGGGTAATTTGCATATAGGAGGATTGCCGACGAAACCGGAGATAACCGGAGATATCGTGTTTTTGAAAGCGGGAGCTGTGTTTGATTATTTGAAAACATCGATGTCTGTATCGGATACAGTGAGCTTTACTCCGCGAAAGATTTTTGCCAAAAATTGGAAAGTCTTAGATACGGAAGGCAATAAAGCCTTAGTCAATACGACGCTTCAGTTTCCTGAGGGGAAACCCTTTGAACTAGACATTCAGGCAAATCTTGATCATTATAAACTCTTAAATACGAGTAGAGGGCCTAGTTCGATTTATTATGGTTTAGGTTATGCGTCTGGTCCAATGCGGGTATCTGGATCAGTGGACAACTTGATCGTTTCGGCAGATTTAAAGACCGAAAAAGGGACAAGGTTATTCATTCCTTTAGATCGGGAGGAGGATGCAACAGAGGCGGAAGATTATAGTTTTGTGAGTGAATTAACAGATGCGGATGTAGCGGTAGCCGCTGCTGCTGTATCCACGAAATTGCAGGAAGATGGAATAACACTTGACTTGCGTTTAGCTTTGACACCGGAGGCTTACGGTGAGGTGCAGTTTGATGCTAAGAAAGGCGACGTGATGCGCATGTATGGAGCGGGTGATATCAAGATGAATTTGGATAAAAAAGGAGCCTTCAAAATGGTGGGTGACTATGCCATTGACCAAGGAGATTATACCTTTACTCTTCAAAACTTGATTAATAAAAAATTCGCCATTCAACGCGGTTCTAAGATCTCGTGGACGGGTGATCCTTTAGAGGCTAACGTGAATATCAAGGCCATTTATACTCAGTATGCCTCCTTGTTTCCCATCTTGTTAGATACGACGAATAAGGGTAATTTGCCGGAGTTTAAGCGTCGTTATCCGGTAGATGTGACCATTAGTTTACAAGATCGATTATTGTCTCCTCGGGTCAATTTTGATATAGGAATTCGGGATTATCCGAAGGACATGACCTTGAATGGGGCGGTGACTGCTTTCACGAATCGGATTAAAACAGATGATCAGGAGTTAACACGTCAGGTGAGTAATATCTTGTTGTTTGGGCAATTGGTTTCTCCTTTTGGGGGAAGCGGTTTGGCCTTGGGGAATTTGATGGGGAATTTTACGGAGATGTTATCTAATCAGCTAAGTAATTTGGCCTCTAAAATTAACAAAGACCTAGATATTTCGGTCTCTTTAGGCGGTGGTGCCTTGAACCAAGATATACTTTCTAATTTACAGTTACGTGCTTCTTATAACTTTAATGATCGCTTGCGTATAACCCGTAGTGGTGGATTTACCGATGCTCGAAATCAAACAAGTCCACAAATATTATTGGGGGATTGGGCGCTAGAATGGTTTGTGAAACCGGATGGCAGTTTGCGTCTAAAGACGTATAATCGAAATGTACAGACCACTATCTTAGGCTCGTTTAACTCGTATCAAATCAATCAAACTTTAGGAGCCAGCTTACTTTACAATAAGGGTTTCAATACCTTCTTTTGGCAGAAGAAGAAATAAAAAAGGCCACCCTTTCGGATGGCCCATTTTAATTTTTTTAGTAGAGATTATTTAACCTCAAATGCGCCTGTTCCTATTTGGAAACCTTCTGCATATAATTCAACAGAATACTTACCAGGCTTGTATACCACTGGACCACGAGGGTAGGTAACGGCTACTGTTTGGCCATCATTTGTATATTCAAATGTTTGCTTAGTCGTGTAGGCTAACTCTTTTCCATTTTGAGTCATACGGCCAGAACCGATCGCTTCATCCGATAAAGTAGCGCCTTCAGCGTCTAACACACGAATGTAAACGGTCTTGTTTTCTAACTTCGTGATAGGGTTCGTTGCTAAGCTAAAAACCACCTTCAGTTTCTCGATTTTCTTTCCATTCAAACGAGTTCTTTCAGTCTCTTTTCCTTTTGCATTAACCGCTAACACTTTCACATTTTGCGCTTTCAAAGCAGCTGCAATGCTAACTTTGCGGGCTAATTCTTTGTTTTTTTCGCTTACCGAAGTTAGTGTATCAGCTAACGTTTTGTTTTGGTTTTTTAATCCAGAATTCTCTGTATTTAACGTTGTATTCTGAGTTGTTAACGTTTGGTTGTTTTCTGTTAAAATTCCGTTTTGTTTTTTCAACTCAACGATTTCGCCATCCTTTGTGGTCAACACGGCATTGTATTCTTTGATCTTCGCTTCATAAGAGGCGATAGAAGCTCTATTTGAACTTTTTAAAGAAGCTTTATCTTGTTCTAATTGTGCTTTCAAAGCTTCTAAGTCTGCTACTTGACCACCTAAAGATTTGATTTCAGCGATTTTAGCATCTAATTGAGTAGAGATTGAATCTAAAGAAGTACGTGTATTAGCTAGTTCAGTTGCTTTTTGTTCAATTTGTGTAGCTTGGTCTTTCGTCGTTTGATACGAACGGAAGTACAAAACTCCCAATACTGCCGTTAGCACAGCTAAGACAATTAGGGCAGTTTTTGAATTGTTATTAGGCGATTGTTCCATTTGTTATAAATTGATTTTTAAGGGTTTATATAATTTACAGGCGCAAAAGTACAAAATAAAGTCCACATTTCGGTTTGAAGGCTCTTTTTGATTAATTTGCATACCTTATTCATATCCTATGCCTACATACGACTTCATTGTCATCGGTTCTGGAATTGCAGGATTATCCTACACGGTAAAGGTGGCGGACTATTTTCAGCAACGCCAAATTCCTATCAAAATTGCTTTGATAACGAAGACCGTTGCAGAAGAAACAAATACAAAATACGCGCAAGGTGGAATTGCAACCGTTTGGGATACAGCGGATTCATTCGAAAAACATATCGACGATACGATGGTGGCGGGAGACTTTGTGAGTGATCGCAAAGTGGTGGAAATCGTGGTAAAAGAGGCGCCAGAACGCCTCAAGGAATTGATCGAATATGGCACGGAATTTGATCGCCAAGCAGATGGTAGTTTTGATTTAGTTAAAGAAGGAGGCCACTCGGATAAGCGTATTTTGCACCACAAGGATTCGACTGGAAATGAAATAGAAAGGGCATTATTAGCCAAAGTTAAATCCTATCCATCTGTTGATTTTTTCACACATTATTTCGCCGTAGATTTAATTACCCAGCACCATTTAGGGGAGAAAGTGACGAAAGATACGCCGGGTAAGAAGTGTTTTGGGGTCTATGTTTTGAACCTCAAGACGAATAAAATTGAAACTTTTTTAGGAAAAACCACGCTTCTTGCGACGGGTGGAATCGGTCAAGTCTATCAATCGACAACGAATCCCACGATTGCGACTGGGGACGGAATCGCGATGGCCTATCGGGCGAAAGCCTTTGTTCAAGGAATGGAATTCATTCAATTTCACCCCACAGCCTTATTCAATCCAGGTAAGAAACCATCGTTCTTAATTTCGGAAGCGGTACGTGGTCACGGGGGGATTTTGAAGAATCAAGACGGGTCTACTTTCATGGAGAAATACGATGCGCGACTGTCTTTAGCTCCTCGAGATATTGTGGCTCGAGCGATCGATTCAGAGATGAAAAAGAATGGAACGGACCATGTTTTCTTGGATACCCGTCACATTCCGAAAGAAGAAATTTTGCAGCATTTCCCGATGATTTATAACCACTGCTTGCAGGTGTTAGGCATCGATATGTCCAAAGATATGATTCCAGTCGTTCCCGCACAGCATTATTTATGTGGCGGAATTATTGTGAATGAATATAGCCAAACCAATATAGAAAACTTGTATGCCGCTGGCGAATGTTCGTTTACGGGCTTGCATGGAGCAAATCGTTTGGCATCTAATTCTCTCTTGGAAGCGATCGTTTATGCACACCGCGCATTCGAAAAATCGGTTTCCGAGTACGGCACGCAGGTCTTGCCGGAAGACATTCCTTCTTGGAATGATGATGGCACACGTCATCCGGAGGAGATGGTCTTAGTAACAGAGATGACTCGTGAGCTTGAGTCAATCATGTCAAATTACGTGGGAATTGTTCGGACGGATCGCCGTTTGAAACGAGCCTACGATCGTTTGGAATTAATCTATTTAGAGCATGAGGAATTGTACCGTCAATCGAAAATCACAGTACCTTTATGCGAATTAAGAAATATGATTAATGTGGCCTATTTGATTATCAAACACGCGCGGGCACAACAGGAAAACAAAGGTTTGCACTATAACCTAGATCTGATTCTTTAGGTAAGAAACGATTACATCCAGTCCTTTTTCGAAGTGGTGGTTGTTCGGGATTACGATATCGCAGCTGCGTTTGTGAGGACGAATGTATTCCTCGTAAGTCGGTTTTACGTGGTATTTCCAGCGGTACATTACATCCTGTAAATCGTATCCGCGCTCTTCATTATCACGTTTGATTCTGCGCTTTAATTTAATTTTATCTTGTGCGTCGATGAATATTTTGAGGTCCAAAAGTTGGGCCACCTCCGGGAAGTGAAACACAAAAATACCCTCCACGACTAGAATTTTACGCGGATGAAAATGTAACATATCAGGTACTTTCTCCGTGTTATTGAAGGTATATTCGACACGACTTACGACCTCTCCATTCCGTAAACGTTCGATGTCAGCTGCAAAAGCTTTGTCATCAATGGCCCCTGGAAGATCGAAGTTCTCAATTCCGTTGTGATCTTTGGTTTGGTGTTCGATGGGGCGGTAGTAATTATCCTGGGATAAAAGGCAAATATCATCCGTCTGGAACTGCTCCATTAATCGACTTAAAAAGAGGGTTTTACCTGAGGCACTACCTCCTGTGATACCGATAATAAAGGGACGTTCGATTGTTGACATGTATTTTATTTTCGCTGCAAATTTGCGAAAAGGATTTTATTTAAGCTAAAAAACGCCTTTCATTTTCGGAATTTGAGGTAAATGGCTACTTCGTCTTTCACTTGTGTGGCCACATGGTGAAGACCCACTTGCTCAAATTCGTTGATGATTTCGGGCTCAAAAAAGAGGCCTTTCCCGCATCCATCGTGTTGTAATCGCTCTATTTTGGAGACTTCTTCTTCGATGATGACGGTACCGCCATCGTTTAAGGCATGGTATATTTTCGCTAGCATTTCTGTTCTATCTTCGAATTCATGCCAGGCATTAAAGATCCAGATTTGATCTTTTCTTTCAAGCATCACGGGATTCACCTCCACTTCTGTCTTCCAGGCTAAACCTGTTTTCTCTGTGAAATAGTCTATGCTATCCTGTATATCCTCTTCTTGTACAAGTGGATCCACCAGTGCCAGATGGGCTACAGGATAATGCATGCACAATCCCACTTCCCACCAGCCATACCCACAACCTATAGAAGCGATATGATCTTCTTTTTGCCAAAGCCCAAATTCGTAGAATTCTTTCATCGATTCGCAATTTAAGGTATATTTGGCCAATAAAATAAAAAGCATATGGCGATTTTTATTGCACCGACGGCCAGCGTAATGGGCAGTGTATTTATTTCCAAGGATGTATCAGTTTGGTATGGCGCTGTGATTCGGGCAGATGTGGAGGAAATACATCTAGGCGAAGGCTGCAATATCCAGGATAATGCCGTTTTGCATGCAGATGAGGGTGATAAAACCATTATCGGACCTAATGTAACGGTTGGTCATGGAGCAATAGTACATGGTGCAGAAATAGGCGAGGGGAGCTTAATAGGAATGCAAGCAACGATTTTAAATAGGGCCAAAGTAGGCAAATATTGCCTCATTGGCGCACATGCCTTAGTTACTGAAGGAATGGAAATCCCTGACTATTCCCTCGTTTTAGGAACTCCCGCTAAAGTGGTGAAGACCCTAAATGAAGACCAAATTAATCGATTGAAATTCGGACCACCGCATTATGTAAAAATGGGTGCCGAACACAAATCAGGCAAATACCCCTTATTAACCGCAGCAGATTTCGAATAATGGAACTCATACTCATTCGCCACGCTCATGCGGGCCCACATACCGCTGACGATAAGGGTCGCCATCTCTCGGAAAGAGGTATTGAAGAAGCACTTCTATTAGGAGAATGGATGCATTTGAAGCAATTTCCGGCAGGATTTTGGTTGATTTCCGATGCCATTCGCACACGCGAAACAGCCGAATTACTCGGCAAGCCCTTCTCAGAATTTGAGCTATCTGAATTTTGGTATATCTCCAGCGGCCCCGATTATTTAGCTGAAATCGCAAAACGAACTGAGCCTATCCTATATCTAATAGCTCATAATCCGTCCATTTCTTATCTAGCCTCTTATTTAACCGGCGATATGATCCAAATGGAAACTGCCGGTTGTGTATCTTTGCACTTTCCAGGCTTAAATTCCTGGTCAGAAATCACCAAAGGCTCCGCTACCATCACGCATCAACTATGAACAAGAATCAAAAAATCTTTCGCTGGGTGTTAATACTTTTTACGTTGTTGATGATAGGTTTAGCTATTCAGATGGCTGTGAATACGACGGCTCCATGGAATAAAAAAGCGGCTTTAAAATCCAGAAATCGTCCTGCGGAATGATTTTATAGATTTCATAGACGATTTCTGTCTAGAGAGCTAGCAAGATCTTTTCTGATATACATAAAAAAGGGGCTGATGCCCCTTTTTTGTCCAAATTTGAACTTTGCTCTTTGAACTTTGATATTTATATCATTTCATAATGTATCGCCGCAGGCGATTCAAACTTTGAACTTTGGTCTTTGAACTTTGCTCTTTTATCTATACTCTCTTATCTCTACTCTAAAGAACCGAAGCAATGTGACGCAAATGATGCTCACAATGCCACGCATAAATCCCCAAAACCTTATCGAGCTGATACGTTATTCCGCGTTCAGGGTGCAAATAGGTTTTCTTCCAATCGGACTCTTTCATCGTTTCCATTAAGTATACCCAGCGTAAATGTACGTAGCGCAATCCTTCGATGGACCAAGCGATAGGTGCTTGATTGCCGTCTGGCATGGAAGCCCAATCGTCTTCGCTGTAAGGTTTAATAGTGGGGTTGTCTTCCGTTAAGGCCATTTTGAAGCGGATGTAGCTGTTCATATGGCTATCCATTAAATGGTGAATGACCTTGCGCGCAGACCAGCCGCCTTCGCGGTAAGGTTTCTCTAATAACGTTTCATCAACACCCTTTAATAGCGCAGTTAAATCGTCAGCAGTCGTCGCGATTGTTTTAATCCAAGCAGCTCTGATCTCAGGAGTCATGACCTCAGGCTGTTTGTATTTCCCTATCGGGTATTGCAATGGGTTAAGTTCTGTACTAGACATTCGTATAAAATTTAGTGATGTCGATAGCTGCCTCTCTAGTGTGTGCAATCAAGGGATGAACTCCCGTTTTGATGGCTTCTAACATTTCTTTGGCCGTATCTTTACTTAAATGAGCGACGTGTAAGGGAAGTAAAGTTTCTCCCTCTTCGATCTCTAATGGCGTGCAAACGCGGAAGTTCTCTGTTCCGAGAGCTGCTAATTCAGCTGCTTGGGCCTTGATGGCTTGGAAGTTAGCTTCTAATGCTTCATCATTTGAGCCACTAATCTCTAAAACTTGGACTTCTTTTGCAGCTTTGGCTTGCAAGGAGGCTGCAATTGCCTCATCTAAGCCTTTTAATTGCTGGCATAAGACAAAGTAGTTTTTGCCGGTTCTTAAACGCTCGCGGATGGATTGACGAATGAAGTAGGTCAAAGAATCTGTCACGTTCAGCCCGATTTCGGCCATTTGCTTGAAGATTAATGAGCTAGGTGACATACCTGGAATGGTGTTAGGATCGTGTAAAACGACCACACCATTAGTGTCTAGGAATCCGTCGATGCGGGTGCAAACCCCAAATCCCAAGTCTTCAAACGCTTGTTTTACCTGTGCTTGGATCACTTGGAGGTGAGCTAGACTGGCGTGCATGGGGATGCGTTTGCGGGTTAATTTCGATTTGTATTTGGCATTAAAATCAAACACTTCTACTGATTCGTCTATGACGATTTCGGTGGGAGGGAGTGCCACCGCTTCTCCAGCTGGTGTTTGGATCACGCCGCAGCTGAATTCGTTTCCGTTCACGAAGGATTCCAATAAGATGGCATCCTCCGAGTGAATGGATTGGATGCTAGCTTTTGTAACGGTATGCGTGAAGTATTCTCGAAGGGATTCTAAAAGGTCTGCGGGGTGGTGGTAAACTTGTTTTTGGAACACGACAGGGAAACCGATCCCCTCGTCTAAGTTGACCATTTTTTGCAATAAAGTTACCTGCGCGTCGTCATCTAATTTAATCCACTCTTCGCGGTAAATTTCCTCGATGAAAAGACATTTTTTGATGGCTTGATCGAAGACTTCGAGTGAATCTTCCTTCACAAAGGCAAGGCCGATGGAGGATCCTTGGTGTGGGGCTTTGGCCACAAAAGGGATACCGATTTCTTTCTTTACTTGCTCGAAAAGAGTTTCGCGACCATACTTGTTATAATCATCACGCTGCAAAACAAAGAATTTCTTCTCCAGGCCTACCGATTTCTGTAGCCATTCGTTTTGCTTCGCCTTATCAATACCGATGGCCGAGCCTAAAAGACCTGGTCCAGAATAAGGAATATTATACCACTCTAATAGCCCTTGAATACTGCCGTCTTCAGCGCCTGGACCGTGCATCGCGATGAAGGCAAAGTCAAAGTGCTTCGAAAATTCAGCTGGTTGGATAATCGTTCCGACCTCTTGTAAAAGTGCAGTTGCATCTGCATCTGGCAAAGATTCGATGTAGACGTTGAAAGGAGCTGTTTGAAGTCGTTGCGGTGGGTAAAAAGAGCGAATAGACACCTCAAAAATGAGTTCTTCCTTGATCAAGATGAAGTTCCCTAAACTATCCACGAAAACGGGGATAGGTTGAAACAAGGCCTTGTTCAGGTGGGCCATCGCTGTTTTGCCTCCTAAAAAACTGATTTCCCGTTCACGCGCGGGGCCGCCAAAAAATATTCCTATCCGCATCATGTGCCTTTTAGGGTTTTACTTCTTCTACTGCTGTTATTTCTGGGACATCTCTGCGAATGGCCTCTTCTACGCCTGCCCTAAATGTCATGGTGGACATATTGCAGGATTTGCAATTGCCCGTTAATGCTAGTTTAAGTACATTATCGGGAGTGATTTCAACAACTTCCACATTGCCTCCGTCTGCCACTAAATAGGGTCGAATACTGTCTAGCGCTGTTTGAATACGAGCATGTAGTGGGTGATTTTCCATATTAAGAGGCTTGATTATTTGCGTTCGAGATAGCAACTTGTTGGGCTAAATTGGCGGCGATACTAGCAAAAGCATCAGCACTAGGGCCTTCAGTTGAAGCAATGGGCTTTCCATCGTCACCCGCTTCGCGAATCGCTTGAATTAATGGAACCTCCCCTAAGAAAGGAACCGCATATTTTTCGGCTAATTGCTTTCCGCCATCCTTGCCAAACAAATAGTATTTGTTTTCAGGCAATTCAGCCGGAGTGAAATAGGCCATATTTTCAACTAATCCTAATAAAGGTACGTTGATGCCGGCTTGTTTAAAGAAGGCTAAGCCTTTTGTAGCATCTGAAAGAGCGACTTTTTGAGGAGTCGTTACAATCACTGCACCGGTTAGTTTAATTAGCTGAACTAAAGTTAAGTGCACATCCGAGGTTCCCGGAGGAAGGTCAATTAGTAAATAGTCTAATTCGTCCCAGTTCGTATCGCCAAAAAACTGACGTAAAGCTTGCGTCATCATAGGACCTCTCCAAGGCACCGGACTTTCTGAAGGGGCTAAAAAGCCCATGGAAATCATCTTGATGCCATATTGCATGATCGGTTGAATGCGATTCTTACCGTCTACCTCTGTAACTAGAGGCTGTAAATCTTCTGCGCCAAACATCACGGGAATCGAAGGTCCTGAGATGTCTGCGTCTAAAATACCCACTTTCGCTCCGGCATTTTTCAAGGCCATGGCTAGGTTCGCCGTTACAGTTGATTTTCCTACGCCACCTTTTCCGGAGGCAATGGCAATCACGTTTTTAACGCCAGGAATTAATGGATCTTTCGAGGTAAGTGAAGTTACCTCAGCTGTCATATTGATGACGATTTTTAAGTCTGGATGCACTAAGTTGTGAATCGCATCCTCGCAATCTTTTCTAATCTTCTCTTTTAGTGGACAGGCAGGTGTTGTTAATACAACGGTGAAACGAACTTCCCCTACGCCTAATTCCACGTCTTTAATCATATTCAAGGTCACTAAATCCTTCTTCAGATCTGGCTCTTGAACGGTACTTAAGGCACCTATTATTATCTCTTTGCTTACGCTTAATTCTCCCATGAATCTCTTTTCCTTTTCAAACCTCAAATATAGGTGTTTTTTATTTCATGCGCGACGTATTCGGCGATTTTGCACGTATCTATTTCTTGGTATTTTTCGGCGTTTAATTCCGCTAATAACACTTCTAAAACGCGACGGTGATCGAATAATTTGGACGGATGGGGTCTGTGTGCCAAAGTCCGGTAGATCGAATCCCATCTCTTCGCTATCGTCTGTAGTTCTGGGTCGAAATAGGTCGACACAAATCGCTCCCAAATATAATTTTGCGCTTGCTCGTTCGGGTGGATCATATCTGCCTCATAAAAGCGATAGTCCCGCAATTCGTCCAGCATAATCTCATAGGCTGGAAAATAATGAACGTTTTCAAATTGTTTAGCAACCATATCAGCCGCCACGCGCAGGATAGATTTTGAAACCTGATTCTCTTGCATTCCATCTTTTGTGTGACGAACGGGGGAAATAGTCAGAATGACTTGCGTCGTAGATGGGAGAGTGGAGAGTAGAGAGCAAAAATTTGAAACGATCTCATCCACGGTCGAAAGGCGTTTTTCGAAACGCTCCGCTGGCATCTTGTGGCAGTTAGCAACTGTTTTATTTAGATGTTTGTCAAAATAACTAAATGACGTTCCCCAAGTGAGGATTAAAAAGTCTGTTGAGCTGAT
>CAILUB010000020.1 GCA_903837305.1 uncultured Cytophagaceae bacterium | reverse complement strand
GCTGGAAAATTAGCGATGCGGAAACTTGTTTCTTTCCATTTTCCATATCCTTTTCCGAGCTCTATATCTTTGATTAGACATATTTGGTGTAATTGTTTGATCTTATCAGGTGCTCCTGTTAAGGCCAAAACCGTAGGCAATCGCAACGCTGGGGTTTCGATTAAATAGCTAAACTCTGTTTCATTATCCCAGAAATCAGTCCACATTTTCATTTTAGCTAAAGTCGCACGATGTATTTCAGAAAGCATTGGCAGCTGCTGCGTCAATCGGTAAACCAGGTAAATGCTTAACACATTCGGTGTCATTTGCGTTTGGAAAAGTTGTCTATTCTCTTCTAAAAACAACACGTCATTATAATGTGTCGCCCGATCTAATTCTCTTGCCCGAGCTAAAGCCTTAGGAGAGCAGATCATCAGACCCATTCCGGCTGGAATTCCGATGCATTTCTGTACCGAAGCTAACCAAACATCTGCTTCATTCCAGGGCAATTCAATGCCGCCCATCGAGGAAGTGGCATCCACAGCAACGAGGGCATCTTCTGCTAATTGATAATCTGCTCGGCGGATTTGTTGACCTGTTCCATTCGATGTTTCACTTTGGACCAGACATAAGGTATCACCCTGAATAGTTCCTATTTGCTGTGCAAATTCTGCAAGGCTTTGGTCTATAGCGAATTCAAATGATTCCGCAACGGATGCTGCATAATGAGCCCATTTTTTGCCAAAAGCGCCATTGTAAAGGTGTGTTGACTTTTTCCGAACTAAAGATTGAATGACGATTTCCCAGGCTTCTGTCGCCGATGAAACGAAATAGATGGTATAGTCTTTAGGAATATTCCATTTGTAATGAAGCTCTTGAAAAGTCGCTTCCAGCAAATTTTCGAAGCGTTCACTCCGGTGGTTAATGCTGACAATACCCTGCTCAAAAGCCTCTTGAATGTATCCAAGGGCCTCTGGATGAACCTTAGAGGGGCCAGGGTAGAAGGATAACATGGGTTAAATAAAGGAATAAAGGCCTAACTCGTAACCACGAAGGCCTAAACCGACGATGATTCCTTTTGCCTTAGGGCTCAAATAGCTGTGGTGACGAAAATCTTCCCGTGCATGTACATTTGAAATGTGAATCTCGATTACGGGTGTTTTGATGGCTGCTACTGCATCGCCTAAAGCCACTGAAGTATGTGTATATCCACCTGCATTGAATAAAATGCCATCATAGCTGAACCCTACTTCATGCAATTTATTGATGAGTGCTCCTTCTTCGTTAGATTGAAAATAAGAGATGTCTAATTGCTCCCCAAACTTATCTTGTAAGATTTCCAAAAACTGCTCGAACGTCTGTGCTCCGTAAATCTCAGGTTCACGCGTGCCTAATAAATTCAAATTAGGGCCATTCAGGATCAATATTTTCTTTCTTACCATATTAATAAGGGGACATGCGGTGTAAAAATACGTAATTACTTTAAATTTACGGGATTCAAAGCATAAAATGTATATGTGGGAGACAGAAATCCAGTCTTTTGGTGATTACTTAAATATAGAGCGGGGCTTATCCAAGCACTCCCACGAAGCCTATTTACGGGACATACAAAAACTGGAAACCTATTTGGCTTTTTCACCCGTGGCAATAAACCAAGTAGATGAATCTCATATTTTGGCCTTCTTAAAAGACCTGCATAGCTTAGGGATTGAAGCAAGCACCCAATCACGTACCCTTTCAGGTATTAGAGCCTTTTTTCAATTTCTCGTTTTCGATGGTACCTTAAAAGCGGACCCTACCGTCCACGTGAAAAATCCCCAAATGGGTCGCAAATTGCCCGATACCCTTTCCTTCGACGAGATCACGGCCATTCTTGATCAGGCAGATCTCTCTAGTCCAGAAGGCGTTCGAAACCGTGCGATGCTAGAATTCTTGTACGGAGCCGGATTGCGTGTTTCTGAATTAATTGGCTTAAAAAGAGAAGATATCTACGAAGATCAAGGCTTCATCAAAGTCCGTGGAAAGGGCGAAAAAGAGCGCCTGGTTCCCGCGGGCCGCGATGCATTCAAGTATTTGAATTTGTATCTAGAATCGGTTAGGCCTTCTGTGCCTGTCAAAAAAGATGCCACTCACTTCGTTTTTCTCAATCGCCGAGGTTCAGGCTTAAGTCGCGTGATGGTTTTCTTGATTTGTAAAGACCTCGCCGCGAAAGCAGGCATCACGAAAGTGATCAGCCCCCATACTTTTCGACATTCATTTGCAACACATTTAATTGAGGGTGGAGCAGATTTACGTGCGGTCCAGGAGATGCTGGGCCATGAATCGATCTTAACGACGGAGATCTATACGCACTTGGATCGGGCGTATTTGACGCAGATGGTGCAGGATTTTCATCCTTTTTCAAAAATAGATAAGAGATAGTAGAGTATAGAGTAGAGATAAAATATCTCCTCAATCTACTCTCTACTCTATAATCTTTACTCTATAATCTCTACTCTCTTATCTCCGACCCTTCCTCCGGAAAAGGGATAAACACAAAATTCGTAAACTGTCCATCGACCACAAAAAGGCACGCGAATTCTTCTATGTCTTTGAAGTTTTGGACGAACAGTTCCATATTCTCTTCAGCGATAAGTTTGCGCTGCACAAATTCTTCCATCATCGAAGCGTGGTAGTTCCACTTGTTTTCGTGCAATTCGCCTACGCCGATCAGTTTTTGGCCGATTTCGATGGGACGTTGGGAGGTCACAAAGATGGGAAAGTCGGAGAATCCACGCTTTTTGATTTGGTAGGATGCTTCTTTTAGGGCATCTGCTACTTTGATGAAATCAGAGGAGATGAGGCCTAAGTATTTTCCGTTTAAGTCCGGGGAATTAGGTGCATTTGAAAGGGCTGTGTAATCTTCGATCATGATTTAACTCTTACTTAGTAATAATAATTGGATGTCTTTGACCGGTTTGTGAAACAATTTTCCGGTGCTTGGTTGCGTAACGAAACCACGGTAGCAGAATATTCCTTTCATGAAGGATTTTCCTTGCCAAAGCATTTCTTCCACACCCCCAGTCTTCCCCGCCTTCAAGATGAAGGAGGTCATCAGGTTGCTCATTGCTAAACTCGCTGTGTGAGCTACAAGGGATGGAATATTCGGTACACAGAAATGAGTGACGCCGTATTTTTCAAAAGTGGGATGCTGAATCGTGCGCGCCTCAGACGTCTCAAAACAGCCTCCTTGATCAATGCAAACATCCAAAATCAATGTTCCTGGATTCAGTTTGCTAACCATTTCTTCGGTCACGATGCAAGGTGTGATGCCACTGTCTGAACGCAACGCTCCTACGATGATTTGGGCTTCCTTTAGCGCTTTTGCTAGGTTTTCTGAGTCAATCACCTGCGTGACGATGGGGAAACCAAGCGCCGCTTTTAGGCGTTGTAACTTGTAAATATCTTTATCGAATACTTGGAACTGAATGCCTGCGCTCGCTGCCGCTCGCGCCACCTGCTCCACGACTTGACCCGATCCTAAAAGCACTAAATTGCAAGGAGGGACACCTGTGACATGTCCTAAAAGCAATCCTTTTTTCTTTTGAATCAATTCCGTTGCAATCGGCAAAATCAATTGGCCGGCTATTTCGGCCATTATTTTAATGAAAGGGAAGCCGCCGCCATTGTCTTCGACGAATTCTAGGCCGATGGCCATCAGCTTTTTGGCATTAATGGCGTCGATTAACTCGGAGGATAAATGTTGGTAGGAGGCACTTGAAATAAACGCTTGGCCTTCCTTCATGCGCGCGATTTCGGCGATGGTAGGAGGGGTGATCTTTAAAGTCAACGCACTTTGCCAAATCATCGCAACATCCTCACTCACACTCGCTCCGGCCAATAAATAGTCTGAATCACTGAAGCCTGCTCGTTCTCCTGCGCCTTTTTCGATCACGATTTCGTGGCCATTATTCGTTAATAAGGCAACGGCTTGTGGGCTTAGAGATATGCGGTTTTCGTTCGGGTCGGATTCCTTTGGAATACTAATGCGGATGCTTTGGGCATTCTGCTTTGTCCAAGCCATCGCCTCTAAAGGGGCAATTCCTTGTTTTGAAAGTAAGTCCTGAAAGGGATTGTGCTCTAATATCTTCGCCATACAACTTCTAATTTACGGTGCGCGTCATCTACATGGGAAACGTTTAGTTCCAGATGTTCAAAGGTCCAAAACTCCTCCGCCTGCTCCGGCCACTCCACTAGACACAAGTGTCCAGAGTCTAAATATTCTTCTAATCCGATGTCGAAAGCCTCTTGAGCGTTCTTCAATCGGTATAAATCAAAATGATACACGGGGTTGCCTTTACCGTCTACATATTCATTCACCAATGAAAAGGTGGGGCTTTGGACGGATTGTGCCACTCCTAATTGGTGGCAAATCTCCTTTATCAAGGTCGTTTTTCCAGCACCCATTTCACCGCGAAACAACCACACATTGGGGTAGTCTTTCGTTTCTCGAATTAGGCTAGACGAGATTTCGGGCAATTCCGTGATGCTGTATTTATCCCAGGGTCTCATAGTTCGATGTCCCCTAATTGTGGTCTGATGAGTATTTCTTCTAAAACAGTCGATGGATTCATCATATAAGCCGAATAAATCGTCGATGCCACATCGTCTGCGGGTATAAAGCGCGATTCAGGTAATTCGACTCCATCCCAAGCAGGGGTTAAAGTAGCTCCTGGTAAGATGGCTGTCACTTTGATGCCTTGCAGCTTTGTTTCCTCGCGCAAGACTTTTGTGAAGCCTAATAAGGCAAACTTACTGATGCAATAGGATCCGCCGGCAGTATAGGCCGTAATAGAGGCTGTGGAACAGATAGTAAAAATGTGGCCTGATTTTTGGGCCTGTAGAGTCGGTAAAAAGGCTCGTGTTAAATGATAGGCGCTATATAAATTAGCCTCGATTTGACGCTCAAGAACGCCATCCTCTTCGTTCTGGATTTGACCAGGCATAAAAAAACCGGCGTTATTGATCAGTACATCAATGGTTTTTGTTTGGCCTAATACCCATTTTGCAAATCCTTGACATTCCGCTTTCACGCTCAAATCTGCAACAAATGTATGCAAGGCGTTCGTATTGAATTCAGAAGAAAGGTTCTTCAATTTCTCGCCTGTTCGCGAGCAGGTATAGACGGTAAATCCTTCCGAAAGGAATTTTTTCACCAATGCTTTGCCAATTCCTTGGCTACCTCCGCTAATTATTGCCGTTTTGTTCATTATCTTTGATAAATATCGATGTGTAATATACCAATCAGATGTCAAAATTAGGCAAATATTTAATCTTCCTGGGTAAGCTTTTTACAAATCCAGAGAAATTTCGGGTTTATCTCGCCTTGACTTTTCAAGAATGCATCGACATTGGAATTAATTCGGTATTGATTGTTGCCATTGTTTCTTCCTTTTTAGGTGCTGTGACTTGCGTTCAAACAGCTGCTAATATGGATAACCCCTTCGTTCCCCAATACATTATCAGTTTAATTGTACGTGATTCGACTATTTTAGAGATGGGTCCTACCATTACTTGTGTGGTATTAGCCGGTAAAATCGGTTCTAATATCGCGGGTCAATTAGGAACGATGCGCATTACGGAACAAATTGATGCATTAGAAGTAATGGGGATTAATTCTCGTTCTTATTTAGTATTGCCTAAAATCATCGCGGCGATTATTACTTTCCCTATGTTAGTTACCTTAGCTTGTTTTCTAGCCATTTATGGCGGGTATTTAGCTGGATGGTTAACAGGAGCCATCTCTCCACAAGAATACATTAAAGGGTTACAATTCCAATTCAAAGGGAACTACATGATTTTTGCCTTGACGAAATCAGTGGTATTTGCCTTTTTAATCGTTACGATTTCTGCCTTTAAAGGATTTTATACAAAAGGAGGAGCCTATGAAGTAGGAACGGCGAGTACCGCAGCGGTTACGAATTCCTGTATTGCAATTTTGATTGCTGATTATCTTTTGGCCCAATTATTAGTCGGCTAAACTCTTTCGATAAACACGTTGGTAGTTAAAGCAGAGCTCGCAGAACCTCTATAAGATCCGTAAACGGGTGTTATCTCCTCTGGCAAACAAGAAGCGGCTAATGGAATGTGGTTACCAGAAACCACTTCGTGCTGGGTAGGATCATAGCCTCTCCAGCCACCTCCTGGCAAATAAACCTCCACCCATGCATGCAAATGATGTGTTTGATTAGGCACGTCTACTGGTGCAACGCCAATGTAGTAGCCAGAAACAAATCGCGTAGCTAGACCCATGGCACGGCACAAAGCAGAGAATAAGACGGCATAATCACGGCATGATCCCTTGCGGTTAATCATGGTGAATTCCGGTGTATTCGGATTTCCTTCTTCGCGAATCTCATAGGCAAAATTGGAAAAGATGAATTCGTTCAGTGCAGAAAGATAGTCTGATGTGCTGTAACGGACGCCAGATGCGATTTGGCGGGCCATCTGCTCTACGTGAGGCGTTACCCCTTCCAAACCTAAATAAGGGCTGAGCGTTTTTTGATAGGAACGGGAATAGGTAATTGGTAAGGTTTTGCTATCAAAAGGGAAATAGACGAAGTCAAACGGGTTAAATTCAGTTGTTTCTACTACAGCATTTACCTCGATGGATAAAAAAGAGGTGGGCTCTTTGAAAAACAGAATATTTTGAATATTTCCCTCTGGATCTAGGTTTTTAGAGACTTGTACTGGGTTGGGTTGGATGTCTAATTGGAAATCTTGAACCGTTAAAAGAGCACTTTTTCGCGGATGTAAATACAGGACATGAGGATCTAAGGTGACCGATTCACTATAATCATACCGAAGTTTATGCTGGATGCGCGCGATCATTTCGAAGGGGAAATTAACTCTTTCATCCAATCTTCATCGATTCCTTTTAACGATTTACGTAGGGCTTCATTCCAATCATCGGAAATTGCTTGCATATCTTCCTTGTATAATCGAACCTCTTTCGCTTTGAAACTGCCTTTTTCATAAACAACCACATCGATGGGATAGTCGACATCGTTAGCGCTGACTTGGGTAGCGTCAAAGGACAAGAAACCCATTTTGAGCGCCTCTTTCAAGGATGTTTCGTGTGTTAAATTTCTATTTAATAAGGGTTTTCCGTAGTTCGAATTACCAATAATCTGGTATTTTAACCCATCGTTAATTTCAATCCAATTGCCTTCCGGGAAAATAAGAAATAGCTTGTGCTCCGCATCTTTAGGCATTTGTCCGCCAACGATAGCATGTAGATTAAAGGCATATCCTTCTTTTTCGAGGGTTTCGCGATCTTCTGCCGCAACTTGTTTTAGTTTTTGCCCAAAAGACGTAGCTGCTTGAAACATATAATCGTAGCTTTCCTCTTCATCCACTATAGCTTGATTAAAATACGTAACCGCCTTATCACGAACGGAACGCAATCCAGCCGTCATGATAAAAAGGGAATGATTATTAATCTCGTGAATGGAGATTTTTTTATTCGAATATACTTCGTTACCCGCTGTAATTCGGGTATCTGCAATGGCAATAATGCCTTCTTTAACGGTTATTCCTAAACAAAATGTCATACGATGATGGGTGGCAATTGGGATCGCAATATTACACTATTTATTTGAAAAGATGGGTTTAATTGACCGGCTTCAGGTCAAAATAGGTATTATGAATGGTTTGTCCAATGTCGTTGTTGGAGGTTTGGAAATCATCTAAAAACTGGTGTAAGCCAGTTGTTAAAATATCTTCGATTTCAGTGAATTGCACCTCAGATAGGATTTTAGATAGCTTTTTCTCAGCTAAATTCGAATATCCGTGGTCAAATGAAGTCCCTGAAATCGCATAAAGTGATTGTTCAGCTTCAGTTAAGCAATGCACCACGGAGCGCGGAAACCCTTTGTCCAAGATCAAAAACTCCACAATGTTCGTAGGATTGACCACTTTGTATTGTTGACGAAACATATTGTAGGCAGAAACAGATTTCAATACAGATGACCACAATAACAGATCGAGGGGAGACCCAACCGATTCCACATTTGGCAATAACGTGAAATATTTAACATCTAAAAAACGGGTTGTTTTATCAGCGCGCTCTAATAATTTTCCTAATTGCCCAAAATGCCAGCCTTCACCGCGCGTAATGGTCGAATCTACGATTCCATAAAATAGTTGACTTCCAGACTTGATTTCCTCTAGAAATCCTTGGTAACGTGCAAGTTCCCAGCTTTTGCTGCCCTCCACTCGGTCTTTCACTTTCCAATAAATTTGGTTGACATATTCCCACATTTCTTTGGAGATACTTTCACGTATGGTGCGCGCATTTTCACGAGCAGAAAAAAGACAAGAAAGTATCGAATTGGGATTATTGACATCGAAGGTCATGAAATACAATACATTTTCTCGATTAGCCTCAGCATAATGCTCAAAAAAGTTATAGTGATCAGCCGTTGCCACGATTAAGGGCTCCCATTGTTCCGGAACATTGGGTGGTAAATCTAGAGCAAGATTAAAATTCACCGAGATGAAGCGGGCATAATTATCCGCTCTTTCGATGTAGCGGTTCATCCAATAGATGGAATTGGCAACACGACTTAACATAGGCTATAAATTTGGGTAAAATGCTTGATATCTTAAAATTAGGATTTTTTTTAAGAGTGCGGCATCGACCCGTCCTTTTTTGTATTTTTGTGGTATAATTCGCTCAAAAAATCCACATGTTTTATCAAATTTTCATAAAACCTCTTTTCTTTTTGTTCAATCCAGAACGCGCGCATTACCTAGCAGCCGATTTAATTAGCTTAGCCTTGCGTATTCCGGGGATGTCTTTGCTCTTCAAAGCCTTATTTCAGGTGGAGGACAAACGATTAGAACGGACCATTTTTGGGCTTCATTTTCCTAATCCAGTTGGCTTGGCGGCAGGTTTTGATAAGAATGCGATGTTAATCGATGAATTTGCCGAATTAGGATTTGGCTTTATTGAAGTAGGAACGGTGACCCCGAAAGCTCAAGACGGTAATCCCAAGCCCCGTTTGTTTCGTTTAGTTGAAGACGAAGCAATTATTAACCGAATGGGATTTAATAACGACGGCCTAGTAGCGATGAAAGCCCGTTTGGAAAAACGCAGATCAAAAATAATTGTGGGGGGGAATTTAGGTAAGAATAAAGTGACGCCTAATGAATTAGCGGATGATGATTATTGCCAAGGTTTTGAGTCTTTATACGATGTAGTGGATTATTTTGTTGTGAATGTCAGTTCTCCTAATACCCCTAATTTGCGTGCTTTGCAGGAAAAAGAGCCTTTGAAACAATTGCTGCAAACTTTGCAGGATTTGAATGCACAAAAGCCGGTTCAGAAACCAATTTTATTGAAAATTGCTCCGGATTTGAGTAATGATCAATTGGATGATGTGATTGAAATCGTATTAGAAACTCGTCTGGCAGGTGTGATTGCCACGAATACCACATTGTCGCGAGATGGTTTACAATCTTCTCAAAAAGGCGAGATGGGTGGATTAAGTGGAAAGCCTTTAACTCAACGGTCTACTGAGGTGGTTGCTTATTTACATCAAAAATCAAACGGCCAGTTCCCCATCATCGGGGTAGGCGGTATTCATTCTGGCGCGGATGCCATTGAGAAATTAAAGGCAGGAGCCTCTCTAGTTCAGATCTATTCTGGCTTCATCTATGAAGGCCCAGGTTTGATTAAAGAAATTAACCAAGAAATATTAGCTGCTGGACTTTAAATTTGATTTTGTAAATCGAATCAAAAAAGCGAAATTTATAAGATTAACTCCTAGTTCCTTCAATGGCAAAAAAGATTAGTAACCCTACAAGCACCTTACAGCTTAATTTTGAGCAAGATAAGCCCAAAAGAAAAATGGACGGCGCTGTTCTATATCGCTTTCAATTAATCATAGCTGCATTTTTATTTCTAATAGGCACTCTTTTATTGGTCTCTTTTGGATCTAGTTTTTTTGTAGGAGTCTCAGATCAAAGTGAAGTGGAACGTGGTGTGGTGGACACAATCAAAGGTTCCGATATTCCAATTAAAAACTTTGCGGGTCTTTTAGGAGCAAAAATTGCGCACTTCTTTTTATTCAAGACTTTTGGTTGGTCTACCTTTTTGCTGATTCCATTATTCTATTTATCCGCCCTTAAAGTAGGATTTAAAAAAGAGGTATACTCCTTAGAACGTCTTTCTTGGCAGGTACTATTCTACATCTTGTGGATTAGTTTATTAGCTGGATTCTTTGTCTTTTCGTTAGACTTGCCGCATTCCATTGGAGGAGGGGTAGGTTATTTTGTCAATGAGAAATTATATCAGTTATTAGGCTACCTATCCATATTTGTGATTGGTTTTGGCGGATTTATCTTCCTGGTGTTGTTCTATCAGTTAAATCCGAAGAAAGCTAAAGTAGCCGTTCCTGCGCCAGAGGAAGAGGAGGAAGAAGAGGAAAGTTTGTTCATTGATGAAGATGGACCAGCAATGCATGTGGATAATGATGATTTAGAGGAATTTAGGCCGATTGTTCCACCCGTTGTGGAGGAAGTTCCTGAAGAGGTTTTACCTGAGCCTGTGGTGGTAGAAGAAGAAAAGAAAGAAGATGACTTAGACTTTACTTATAAAGTAGCTGATGTGGCAGATGAGGTGATCGAGGAAGAGCCTACACCTATCTCCCGCGAAATCAAAGCGAATGATTTAGTCGAGCAGTTTGGTCTTTATGATCCTACCGCTGATTTGCCTAAATACCAGTTCCCTACAATCGATTTATTAAAGGAATACGATCAAAAGAACCAGACATCGCAAGTGACGATGGATGAGTTGAAGGCGAATAAGGAGAAGATCGTCGAGACTTTATTGAATTACGGAATCGGAATTCAGAAGATTGAAGCGACCATCGGACCCACAGTTACTCTGTATGAAATCGTTCCAAAGGCCGGTGTTCGTGTGAGTAAAATTACTTCGTTAGAAGATGATTTATCGCTTTCATTGGCAGCGATGGGCGTTCGTATTATCGGCCAAATGCCAGGGAAGGACACCATCGGTATCGAGGTAGCCAACAAGAACCGCGAGATGGTTCCGGTACGTGCCGTGATCGGTTCTGAGAAGTTCCAAAAATCTACCTACGATCTCCCTATCACCTTAGGAAAGACGATTTCGAATGAAATTTTCGTAGCGGATTTGGCTAAAATGCCTCACCTCTTAATGGCAGGTGCGACAGGTCAAGGAAAGTCGGTAGGATTAAATATGCTCTTGACATCTTTGATTTATAAGAAGCACCCAGCGACCTTGAAGTTTGTGTTGGTCGATCCTAAGAAGGTGGAATTGTCGCTTTTCAACAAGTTAGAACGCCACTTCTTAGCCTGCCTACCCGATTCAGCAGAGGCGATTATTACTGATACTAAGAAAGTCGTTAATACCCTGAATTCGTTATGTAAGGAAATGGACTTGCGTTATGATAAGTTAAAAGATGCAGGTTGCCGCAATATTAAGGAGTACAACCAAAAGTTCATTAACCGTCGCTTAAATCCAAACGAGCACGACTTTATGCCGTATATCGTCCTTGTGATTGATGAGTTAGCAGATTTAATGTTAACGGCCGGAAAAGAGGTCGAGCATCCAATTGCGCGTTTAGCTCAATTAGCACGTGCCATCGGTATTCACTTGGTAGTTGCGACGCAACGTCCTTCGGTGAACGTAATTACAGGTACTATTAAAGCAAACTTCCCTGCACGTCTTTCGTTTAAGGTGATGTCCAAAATTGACTCTCGTACCATCCTCGACGCCGGTGGCGCTGATCAGTTAGTGGGCATGGGCGATATGTTATTATCGATGGGATCTGAGGTAATTCGTTTACAGTGTGCCTTTGTAGATACCCCAGAGGTAGAAGATATCTGTGATTTCATCGGAAATCAACAGGGATATTCATCCGCTTATTTGTTACCTGAACCCGATTCAGAGGAGATGGGTGGACAAGATCGCGGTGATTTTGACCCAAGTGACAGAGACTCTTTCTTTGATGAGGCAGCTCGCTTAGTTGTAATGCATCAACAAGGTAGTACCTCTTTAATTCAGCGTAAGTTGAAATTAGGCTATAATAGGGCAGGTCGGTTGATTGATCAATTAGAGGCTACAGGAATTGTTGGTTCTTTTGGCGGATCAAAAGCTAGAGAAGTACTCGTAAAATCAGAAACGGAATTAGAAGAGATTTTAAAAAATTTATAAGATGAAAAAAGGACTATTATTACTATGCTTGAGTTTTAGCTTATTTGCGCAGTCAAATAAGGCAGTAAGTCTAATTGATGGGATGCAGAAGAAATACAAGGCCATGGGCTCATTCTCAGCCAATTTTACGTATCAAACAGATGGAGCAGCCACGTTGTCTGGTTCCATCACGGTAAAGGGGACAAAGTTTCGTTTAAAGACGGCAGGTCAGGAGATCTTTAATAATGGAAAAGAAGTGGCTACCTACATTAAGGAAATAAATGAAGTGAACATTTCTAGCTTTGATCCTTCCGAAGGTGATTTGAATCCTGCTAAAATCTATTCCTTCGACAAGAAGGCTTATAAGATTGCGTTAAAGGGCGAATCTGCTGGTGTTTCTACAGTGGAGCTTTCTCCGGTAGCAAAAGGCACCCAGATAAAGAGTATCACCCTTAAAATCAATTCAAAAGATCTTTCCGTAAACGAATGGACTATCCTTAACAAAGCAGGAAAGAAACAGTATTTCAAAGTCGCTAAATTAAATCCGAAGGTAAACGCAGACGATAAATTATTCACCTTCGATAAGAAAGCATTTCCAGGTGTAGAAGTAAATGATTTACGTTAATCTATTTACCTTCTAACATATAAAAAAAGGCCTCTCATTCCGAGAGGCCTTTTTATATTTGGATTAGACTGTTTGCAATATCAATTGCTTCATAATTTCTAATCCATCTGTATTATTCAAATCTGGATCAGCTGCTCTCTCCGGGTGCGGCATCAT
>CAILUB010000019.1 GCA_903837305.1 uncultured Cytophagaceae bacterium | reverse complement strand
TTTACTAAAGAGGTAAAAAAGAAAGGGTTGTGATTACCTGTTTGGTACCCTAATTCGCTTAAGGCAGTTTTTACATATACCAAAGCCGCTAAGGCTTTTCCGTTCTGTATTTTCGTCGAAGCAATGGCTACTAACTCATCGTTGTCTAAGTCAAAATCTCCCAAATTAATTTCATTAGAGTCAGAATCGTCTGCCATGACATAATCAGCCCAATTGATTTTGGTGGAGTCTAAGTCTTTTTTTAACTCGTCTATGCTTTCTTTTACAGGCTTCTCTGGTATCTTTTTCACTGAAGTGTGCCTTAAATTATTTCTAGTAATAATAGAAAAGTACAAGATTTTAAAAATAAAACAAAGTAGGACTTTAAAAGGATTTTATTGTAGTCATCAGGAGTTTGGAAAAACGTATTTAAAATTATTAATGTAGCTCATCAATTAAATTTTGTGACAGAATGCGTGCCCGTAGCGGTGCGCATTTTTTTGTTTCGGCTTTTTTTGCTTATTTTATTTAATAGGAATAGTTCTATTTTATTTTATTTTAATGCTATTCCGTAAAATCAACGAAAAAATAAAATCTAACCGTTATCGTTATGGCAAGCTCAATTTTCTATCAGTTTCATGTTAATAATTGTATAGTTGACACTCAATTATTGGATCACTTCAGAAAGGCAGGATGGGGATTAGAGGTGAATGAAGATCAGTTTTTTACGAAGTATAAGTGGCCGGATATTAAGCTATCAAAATCAATCATTCAGTTCCTTGATGATGAACAGGATAATAACAGTGATTTTGAATTTGCCATAGAGTTGCTAGGATGTTATCAGCTTAAAAAAGATTATATTGAAGAAGGTACAGTGATTCTTTTTTATGAGAAGATAAAAAGCGCAGCTGAGAGATATATTGATGAAACTAGATCGACTACTAGTTTAGAAATTGTGATAGATCGATTGACAACTATTGTATTAATACACGAACTTGTACACTGGTTAATCCACTATGTAAGTCCCGGAGTTTGTACTAAAACTCCTGTAGGAACTAGATATAAAAAGTTTGATGAACTAGAGTTTCATGAGGGTTTTGCACAAATTTTCACACATTGGTTTGCTAATAATAAGGGTGGATTATATTTCGATATTTTTTCTTGGTTAGTAAAAAAGCAGCCACTTCAGTATCATTCTTATAATAAGTTTTTAAGCATAGGAGTAAAGACCCATTCCCATGCAATTACATTAATGACAATTTGTAAGTTGTTAGACATTCAGTCAATGGATAAGGCATTGAAAATTGCGGAAATTTATCCTTGTAAGGATTGGGCCACCTTTGATAAGATTTTATTTGATCCATTTAAGTTTCAAGCCTTGTTAAATATGCTTAATTATCAAGAGAAAAAGCATATTTTCAATTATATAATCAGACGAAGGCCTGGCGATTTAAGCGATTACTTAATTCTTAAGAAGAAAGAGAAGAAAAGTGTTTTAAAAATTATAACTGCAATTTTGCAAAATGTGAATATTTATCGAGGGGATCCTTCATATGAAGGTATTTGTGAGTCATTGAAATGGAATTATTTAGGAGTTTAATATTATGAACAATAAAAAAATTGGAGTTTTCGCTTCCCATGGAGAGCAAGTCGTAATTACAAATCCACAGTATCAAATTTTCTTTGATATGCTTGGGTTAGTTGATGTGATGACAGAAACCATAACGGAAACATCTACTCAACAATCTTTAGCTCAATACTCTTCTTTACTGTTGGGGGAGCCACATAAATATATACCATCATCAGAAATCAACGCTATACAAAGCTGGATTAAAGAGGGAGGTAATTTATTTGTAATGGCGACTAATGGGGGTGATAAATGTCCAACAAGTGGTAAATATGTAGAGGCAAATTCAAATATTGGACAGCTTTTGCCGGGTATCAACTTTAAAGATAATTTGCTAGGGTATAAATTAGATTCAAATGAATTTGGTAGAGTTATAATCCCTTTTTTGACTAAGCTCAGAATTGACGTTCCATTTATTGAGCCTAATGCATTTATTAGTAATGATCCTGTAGCAAGAATTAATTATGATACTGGTTGCAGCTTTACTTTTGATGAAAATGCAGTAGGAGTTAAAAAGGTTGAAAGTTTAGTTGTGCCTACTAATGGTTTATCCATTCAAGTGCGTTTTTCGCCAAATACAGATCAACATATCTCTTTCACGCCACCAATCAGTGATTCCGGCTTATGTTATCTAAGATATCAATGGGGTCATGGAAGTGTGATTGTAATGGGTTCAAGTTGGTGGATTAATGATGAAGCGATTGCTTGGGGCTATAATGTCGAATTTTTAAATCATATTTTTATTCATTGGCTTCCTAATTTATCCTCAGATCAATTGGTTGAATTAGTAAATAGGCCTCAAAGACATAGATTGTTAAATGGATATCCTATGCCTGCCTCTGCAAAACCTATGGATGATGTTGCAAAAGCAGTTCATAAATATATTGATATTGACCCAGATAAAGGGTTAATAATTGGTGTGCTGCCACACACGTATTGTAATCCAATGGTGAAAGGTTGTGGTTTTTGTACGTTTCCTCATGAGCCATATAACAAAAGCAAAGTGGTTCAAGTTGTTGATAAAGTTTGCCATGAAATAAAGGATTTTGGTAAAACTTTTGAGGTTTTTAGGAAGAAAAAAGTAGACGCAATTTATATAGGTGGAGGCACTGCTAATTTAACGCCAGTTGAGGATTTAGATAAAATTTTGGATTCTCTAAGTGAGACTTTTGATATAGAAAATACGGAGATTTCTCTTGAAGGGGTTCCTAAATATTTTTTAACAAATAATGGCCTTCTTCAATCCATTGTTCAAAAATTACCTAAGGCAAAACGTAGAGTAAGTATTGGAATACAGACGTTTAAAGAGGAATTTATCAATTTAATGGGCAGGCGAAATTTTGGCAATGAAGAGACATTTTCTCAAGTTGTTGAATTAACGAGGTCTTTAGGTTTTGATATTTCATGTGACCTTTTATTTGACTTGCCTGGTCAAACCATAGATGAGATGATATCTGATGTAAAAAAAGCAATTGCATTAGATTTTGATCAAATATGTATTTATCATCTAGTTTTGTTTAGGCTTTTGGGTACAGAATGGTCCAAGAACCCTGATTTAATTAATAGCTTACCGTCAAATGAAGTGGCGTGCGAAAATTGGTTGGTGCTTCGTGATCTATTATTAGCGAATGGATATGTTCAAAACACCGTTACTAACTTTGAAAAGAAATCATTTGTAGAGGCAAATAATGGATTTAAGTATGAAACTGATGTAATGAATCCAGAAAGATTTGATTGGGTAGGTTTTGGCCCTTCAGCAATTTCATCAATTCACGATGGAAAGTTTAAGAGAGGTTTTAAATTCCATAATCCAACTTCAGCTGAAGACTATTTAAAAAGTGACTTGGAAGATGCCAAATGGGAACGCTATTATTATTATCAATTTCAAGACGAAAAAGTGCTTTACATTACTAGAAAAATAGCTCTTTGTAAGTTGAGTATTAGTGAATTTAACAAGCTATTCAAATCGAATTTTGTTCACGATTTTCCAAATGAAATAAGCGCTTTAGCCAAATTTGGATTGATCGAAATCAATGGGGACGAAATGTTAGTTACTGCTAAAGGACAATTCTATTCAGATTCTATTGCAGCAGTTTTTGCACTTAGTCAAGAAAGAAGTCATCGGATGAGAAATAAAATTAATAATGTTGCTATTAATCCTAATGATGAGTATGCAAATATTAAGCCTTATTACCCTCAATCCTTACATATGTGTTAAATTAATTTCATAATTCCGGACTGCAAAAGTCTAGAAATTCCTTGTAGTCTGGTTCATCCTCGAAAAAGTCTCGCATCGCCGAGGCGTCTTCAGGTTTTAATCGCATGGCTTCCGTGAGATCTGCGCAGGCGCCCTCTAGGTCTTTTAAGAATATTTTTGTGATGCAGCGCTGTATGAAAACTTCGGAATAGGACGCCTCGATTTCAATGGAGGCATTGAATGCGATTAACGCATTTTTGTAATC
>CAILUB010000018.1 GCA_903837305.1 uncultured Cytophagaceae bacterium | reverse complement strand
TCTACCTTTATGAGCAAACATTTTTCACTTTCTGAACTCCAAACTTGGGATCGTTTCACCCGTGCTAATTTTATCAACTCTCTGAGTGGCTTTAAGAGCTTATCATTGATCGGAACGGTAAACGGACAAGGTATTTCAAATTTGGCTGTCTTCAGTAACATTGTTCATTTAGGAGCCGATCCTGCTTTGATTGGATTTATAAACCGTCCTTTATCTGCAGCTCCTCATACCATCCAAAACATCCAGGAAACAGGATTTTACACGGTCAATTTAGTCACTGAATCGATTTACAAACAGGCGCATCAGACGAGTGCTAAATATCCTGATGGGGTTTCAGAATTTGAGATGACGGGTCTGACGGAGGAATTTAAAGAGGGATGTGTTGTGCCATTTGTGGCAGAGTCCCCCGTTCAGTATGTGCTGAAATTCGAGCAGCTGATGCCTATTGAATTGAATAACACTTTTTTAGTTATTGGATCATTGCAGGCAGCCTATGTTCAGGCTGGAATGCTGGAGGAGGATGGCTTTTTGGATTTGGCCAAAGCCGGTATCTTAACCTCCCTAGGAACCTCAGGTTATTACAAAACCGAAAAAATTAATACCTTGCCTTATGCAAAAACTACTTAATCTCATAGACGAATTAGCGTCTTATATTCCGCAGTTAGAAGCTAGAAATGAAATGGTTTCTTCGTCATCTGTGGGCTGGCAAATTGAGCATAGTTTATTAGTTATTACCTCTGTGATAGAGGGTGTAACGAAATCAGATCCCTCGAAATACAAATGGAGTTTTCGCCCCATTAAGTATTTGATTTTTTGGCGTGGAAAAATCCCTAGAGGTAAATCGAGAGCACCTAAATTTGTTACGCCAGATACATTTACTGCTGAATCACTTCAAAATCATATTGATCGTTGTCGCACTATTGTAATGGCATTTGAGTCAGTAGGAGCGGGGCATTATTTTTCCCATCCTTATTTTGGGGATACGAAAAAGAAAGATGTTATACCATTTTTAGTGCTGCATACAGTTCACCACGTAAAGATTATTCAGGATATATTAAAGTAGTCCTGCACTTTTTCCGGCAATATAACCCGTCGTCCAAGCGGATTGGAAATTGAATCCACCCGTAACGCCATCAATGTCCATGACCTCACCTGCAAAGAAGAGTCCTGGACATTTTTTGCTTTCCATTGTTTGGACGCTAATGTCTTGTAAGGCTACGCCGCCGGCAGTCACAAACTCCTCTTTGAAAGTCGTTTTTCCCTGCACGACATAGCGGTCGTTAATCAGCGTGTTGATGAGTTTATTCAAGGCTTTGCCGCCTAATTCATTCCATCGGAGGCTGCTCTTGATTTCGTTTTTTTCTAGTAAATAAGCCCAAAGTCGATTCGGCATCGCAAAAGGATTCAAATTAGCCATCATTTTAGCCCCGTGTTCTTTGGTGACTTGCGTGATTTTCTCCCGTAATTCATCTTCCTTGGTCTCGTCTAGCCAGTTCACTAGGATGGCACATCGGTATTCCTTTTCTGCCAAAATCCGGGCTCCCCAAGCCGACAACTGCAAAATTGCAGGTCCGCTCATGCCCCAGTGTGTGACTAAAAGAGGTCCTTGGCCTAGTAATTTTTGGCCTTCGATCCGTACCCGAGCTTTCTCTACCACAATTCCCATCAAATCCCGTATAGGTTCCTGCGGCATGTTAAAGGTAAACAGGGACGGGACTGGTGG
>CAILUB010000017.1 GCA_903837305.1 uncultured Cytophagaceae bacterium | reverse complement strand
CTTGTTATAATCTTCCATAATTTGTCACCAAACGGAGTAAATAATACGATTTTTCAAATAAACTTGGACAAAACTAATAAATCAGATAATAATTCCAAATTATTTCGTCGATTAATTTGGCCTAATTGTCCTGTTTTTTTTCGGGTATTTATTTGTAATATATTAATAAGAAGGTGTTTTTTTGATTTAGGTAATTCAGAGATCCTACTTTGGCCTATTTTATAATTATTTCGTGGAAAATGTAAAAATCGATTTTTTTAAAATTTTAGCTCAATTTTTATGTAAATTTGTGTTTTACAATCACAAAATCAGATGGGATTATTTAATTTTCTTTCGAAGGATATAGCCATGGACTTAGGTACGGCGAATACCTTGATTATTCACAAAGATCAGGTTGTCGTAGATGAGCCTTCGATTATTGCGTTAGATCGCAATACGAATAAGGTTTTAGCGGTGGGTCGTCAAGCGATGATGATGCACGAGAAAACGAATGATAATATTAAAACCATCCGTCCTTTAAAAGATGGAGTGATTGCTGACTTTACCGCAGCTGAATTAATGATGCGTGGTTTAATCAAGATGATGGATAAAGGGAATTCCTTCTTTTCTCCTTCATTGAGAATGGTTATTTGTATTCCTTCAGGTATTACAGAGGTAGAAAAAAGAGCCGTTAAGGACTCAGCAGAGCATGCTGGAGCGCGTGAAGTATATATGGTACACGAACCGATTGCTGCGGCCATCGGTATTGGAATTGATATTGAACAACCGAATGGCTCTTTAGTTGTGGACATCGGAGGTGGAACAACGGAGGTGGCTATTATTTCCTTGAGCGGAATCGTGGTTGAAAACTCGATTCGTGTCGCAGGGGATGAGTTTACTCGTGATATTAAAGATTATTTGTTACGTGAACACAAGTTAGTTATCGGTGAGCGTTCAGCGGAGCAAATCAAAATTCAAGTAGGTTCTGCCTTACCAGAACTAGAGAATCCTCCAGCAGACTTTGAGATCCGTGGTCGTGATCAAATGACCGGTATTCCTAAAGAAATCTTGATTAACTATTCAGAAATCGCTTATGCCTTAGATAGCTCAATCACGAAAATTGAGGTGGCGATTATGGAGACATTGCAAAGAGCTCCAGCGGAATTATCAGGAGATATCTTCCACAATGGTATTCATTTAGCCGGTGGTGGTGCGATGTTACACGGATTAGATAAGCGTATTGAGAAGAAGACTCAATTAAAAGTACACGTGGCGGATGATCCGTTGAAAGCGGTTATTCGTGGTACAGGAGAAATCTTGAAAAACTTAGAGAAATACCGTCCGGTATTGATTACCTAGTAGGGGATGAATCAACTGTTTGAGTTTTTATTGCGTCAGCGAAATCTGCTTCTGTTTATTTTGCTGCAGGTTATCAGTCTTTGGTCTGTGTTCACTTACAATAATTACCAGCATACCCTTTATTTTAATACAACGAATTCTTGGGCAGCCTCCATCTTGTCCACCAGGCAAGAAGTTGCAACCTACCATCAATTGAGAGAAATCAATGGGGAGTTAGCTGCAGAAAATCAGCGTTTACATCAACAGATTTTTAAATTACAATCACAGGTTCAACAGAAAGCTGATTTACCTGTCTTTTTCAGCAAGGCATCACTCGATCGATACAAGCCAATCGCCTGTAAAGTGATTGATCAGAGCACGAGAAATTCGCAAAACTATTTAACGATTGAAAAAGGCTACTTGGATGGAATCAAGCCAGGAATGTCTGTTATCTCTTCGACAGGGGTGGTAGGGAAAGTTATTTCGTGTACAGAGAATTTGGCCTTAATTGTATCAGTTTTACATACAAGTAATACCGTCTCTGCTAAAATTAAGTCCTCAGGCGAATTAGGTTACATCAAGTGGCCTGGCTATCAAACAGAAGTGGCGGAGTTAATGGATGTGTCGAAGTACAAAAAAGTCGTTAAGGGGGATACAATCGTCACCTCAGACTATAATGCCGTTTATCCTCCTAATATTCCGATTGGTATTGTGGCCAAAGTAGGCTTGCAAGATGATGGAACTTTCCACGATATTAAGGTGATGTTATTAACACACTTCTCAACGCTTCGCTATGTATATGTGATTGAAAATAAGTTTGCTGGACAGCAGGATAAATTAGATCAAGCAAAACCTAAAATCGACTAAAATGAGTGCTAATTTTCAATACAAGTGGTGGATTGCGGTGGTATTGTCCATCGTAGTACAGCTATTGTTTTTGCGGGATTTGGCCTTATTTTATTATGGCTTCTGTTTCATTTATTTATGGGCTCTTATCAAAGCACCTATTGAAACACCTCCGGTATATCTCATTTTAGGAGGATTTGTATTGGGCTGGTTGTTAGATACCTTCTATAATACCCATGGGATGCACGCTTTTTCAACGGTATTAGTAGCGTGGTTGCGCCCCACTTTCTTTAAAATTCTGACTCCTGCGAACGGCTATGATGAGCGATCTTCCATTAGTTTAGAGGAGATGAAGTGGATGTGGTTCTTTCCCTACCTTGGATTGATGCTTTTTACGCATCATATTGTATTGTTTCTATTGGAAGCAAGCGAAGGAAGTTTGTTTGGTCTTAGTCTGCTAAAAGCCTTTTTAAGTACTTTTTTAGGCATGGCTGTATTTACTTTATTGGAGTTATTTAATAAAGAGAAATAAGCCTTTTTGTCACCTTTTCTTTTTGGCGTTTAAATTGTAGGCCTTGCGGTATCTTATAGATAAACCGCCATGAGTACAGAAAGTAGTTCAGTGATTACACTGACAGAGTCGCAAGCCAGAAATCTCTTCGAAAAGGAGTTTGTTCCACACATGGATGCGATGTATAATTTTGCCCTTCGACTTACGAATGACGAGGATGATGCGCATGATTTAGTCCAAGATACCTGCATGCGGGCCTTTCGTTTCATAGGATCTTTTGAACCAGGTACGTATGCCAAAGCTTGGTTGTTTCGCATCCTCAAAAATAATTTCATCAACGATTACCGCAAGAAATCCCGCGGCCCGTCCAAGGTCGAATTTGAATGGGTGGAGCAGTCTTTTGCCGGGGATGATGATCCAGAACCTGCTTTTCAAGCTGATTTGCAGGCTGAAACAGTAAATGAAATGCTGGGGGATGAGATTACTTCAGCGATTCAAGCCTTACCGGTGGACTTTAGAATGATTATCATCTTGTGTGATTTAGAAGAGTTTAGCTACGAAGAAATGGCTAAAATTCTGAATATCCCCATTGGCACCGTTCGATCTAGACTTCATCGGGCACGAACCATGCTAAAAGAAACCTTAGCTGTGTATGCTGCAAAAAGAGGATACAAAACTGACATGTTGTCAGCCTAGTTCGGAACTATTTTTTTACCATCGATGTTAGAAACACTATGAAGTCGAATTGTTCCCATCAACCTGATTGCATGAAGCTGATTCAGCGGATCTTGGATAAAGAGGCGTCAGCAGAAGAAGAGGCTCGTTTTTTAGCTAATAAAGAACAATGTTTGCCATGTCAGGAAGGTTATAAATTGGAGGTTGCCCTTCGCAATGCCTTAAAATCTACCTGCACTTCCACTTGCCCCGTGGGTTTAATCGACAGCATTCGTTCAAAAATATCATCCATTCTGCTCCTTATATTGCTCTTAATTCCCTTATTTTGTTGGTTCATATAATCATCAGAATTTTTGGAAGGTAAACTCATCATATTTTCAGCCCCTTCGGGTTCCGGCAAAACGACTATCGTTAAAGAATTATTGGCGCATAATGCAAATTTGGGCTTCTCGATCTCTGCATGTACGCGTGATAAACGTGGTCGACACGAAGAGCACGGGAAGGATTATTATTTTTTGACGCCTGATGATTTCCGCCAAAGAATTGCAAATGAGGAGTTTGTGGAGTGGGAGGAGGTCTATGCAGGTGCCTATTATGGAACTTTGAAGTCGGAGATTGAACGTATTTGGGCTTCTGGAAAACATGTGATTTTTGATGTGGATGTGCGAGGAGGTTTGGCCTTGAAAAAATACTATGGTGATCGTGCTTTAGCGGTTTTTGTGAAGGTACCTACTTTGGAAATGCTTGAGGAGCGATTGCGTTCACGTGGTACGGAAGATGAGGAGGCCTTGTCTAAGCGGATCTTCAAGATGAAATTTGAGTGGTCTTTCCAAGATCAATTTGATGTGATTTTAGTGAACGATAAGCTAGAAGACGCGGTGGCAGAAGCGCAAGATTTATTTGATAAATTAACAAAATAATGAAAGTAGGCCTGTTTTTTGGTTCGTTTAACCCGATACACCAGGGTCATTTGATCATTGCGCAGGCCGTATTAAATCAGACGGACGTGGACCAAATTTGGTTCGTCGTTTCTCCTCAAAATCCGCATAAAAAGAGTAAATCGTTATTGCATGAGTTTGATCGTTTGGATCTAGTAGACCGCGCAATAGCAGCTAATTATGCCTTCAAATCATCGGATATCGAGTTTTCTTTACCTCGTCCATCTTACACCATTGATACGCTAGTTCATTTAGCAGAGCGCCATCCGGAAAACGAATTCAAGTTAATTATAGGAGGTGATAATTTAGAACAGTTCAAGAGCTGGAAAAACTATAACCAACTACTTGATTATTATGGTCTCCTCGTTTACCCACGTGGAGAAGAGCCAGTTTCGGATTTATGGTCCCATAAAAACGTTCAGCGGATCGAGGCACCCGTTTTACATATTTCTGCAACTTATATTAGAGCCTGTATTCAACAAGGGAAATCGATAAAATATCTAGTTCCTGATGAAGTGGAGGCGCTTATCTCTGTCAAAAAATTCTACCTTTAGGCCTATCCGCCTAATCGATGATCTCTTATTTTTCTCGTTTCCCATTCGTCCGAATTCTATTATTTTGGATGGCAGGAATCTTGCTTTCAGGATTCACTTATTGGCCTTTTCTAGGTTTTTTAGGATTTCTACTACCTGGTAGAAATTGTAAAAGTATCGGCATTTCCTCATTGATTATTGTTTTCGCAATGGCTTGGACGGTACGGCTACAACCTATTTTGCCTGCACGTCCAGCTGATGGTTTTGTATTTCGGGTGGAAGGGCTTGTGGAAGCAAAACCCAAAACTTGGTCCGTTTTAGCTAGATGTATGGGCCTACGGGATTCGACGCAGGTATGGCGCTCTACAAATGGATTATACAGGCTATATCTCGCTAAAACATTACCCAAACCCCAGGCTGGCGATGTGTTTGCCGTGCGTCAAGCCGTCAAGCCCTTCCCATTGCCTCTTTTCCCATTTGAGAAAGATTGGGGTGAATATTTTGCTCGAAAGGGTATAACTGGGTCTGCCTTTGTTTCGTTTGATCGAATTCTACTGATGCGAAAAGGTACAATAGAGGCGACTTTTTTCGAAAAGGCTCAGGCTCATTTTGTGCATTTACTTGAGCGTGCCTTTGAGCCGGGTCGAGATCGAGATGTGGCAGAGGCGATGTTGTTAGGAGTGAAGACAAAGATTGATTTCGATACCTTATCCGCTTATTCGGCTTTGGGAGCCATTCACATTTTGTCTGTTTCGGGTCTTCACGTGGGTCTATTGTATATGGGATTAAGCCTTTTATTGGGGTTTTTAATCAAATGCAGACCTGCAGGGCCCTATGTGTTTTTCGGATTGATGATGGCTTTGCTTTGGTGCTATGCGGGTATTAGTGGTTTCTCTTTGCCGGTGCTGAGGTCCGCTTGGATGTTTTCGGTGATTCTTTTTGCGAAAACCTTCCTTCGAAGGCAGGAAAGTTTAAATACCCTAGCTTTTAGCGCTTTTGTGCTCTTATTTTTACATCCGGCCTCTTTGTTTGATCCCGGTTTTCAGCTGTCCTATTTAGCGGTCTGGGGGTTGGTCGTTTTTCAACAACGCTGGGCTTCTCTTTTACATTTTAGCGGTTGGCTTCGTTGGCCACTGACTCAAATCTGGCAATTGACCTGTGTGGCATTAGCGGCTCAAGTATTTACCTGGCCGTTGATCGTGTATTATTTTCATCAATTGCCTCATCCACTTTCCTTTTTTCTGTTGAATCCTTTTTTGATTCTATTCTCCTCCATTGCCCTGTTTCTTGGTTTTTTGATGTTAGCTGTAGGTTCCTTTTTGCCAGAATGGGCCTTTCAGCCATTGGCATATTTATTAAAAACGAGCTTTCACCTGTTGCATGGTCTAATGTTTAGCTGGGTGGATCGGGTCACTTCAGTTATGCCCTTTTTAAGGATTTCGTTGCTTGAAATTTTGGCCTATTTTATGGCTATTGTTGTGCTTTTCTGGGCACCGAGGCGCTGGAAATTGGGGGCATGTATTACGCTGCTGTTTTGGCAAACAACAGAAACGTCACCTACGGCTTATCTCAGTACGGTAAAAGGAGATCCTGTTTGGGTAGATAATGAAGGGGCGAAATCTATTGCTTCTTTGCCTACGAGTACGAATCCTGCTTGGATTCAAGCGCATTTAAGTCCAATGTGGGCGAATGTGGGTGTGAAGGATACGCTGACAAGATGTTGGCCAGTAAAAGGCAATCTTCAATGGATATACCGGAGTGAAACGTATGCTTATGTAAGGATTCCGACAGAATGTAGAGCCCAACAACATTTGATCTTAGGGAAAGAAGTGAAATACCGAGATAAAGAATGGTTGAAAAGCTGGCAGGATGCAACCTGGTATTTTCTGAAACGACCTTCAGCGTATTGGCTGGGGGAACTGAAACCTTACTTGCCTCGGCATTATTATTTTTTGGACGAACAACCGGCTATTCAATTATAAAAAAAGGCTGCCGATGAGGGCAGCCTTTAAGAATTAGCTTGGCTTCTTTTCGTTACGCTTACGCTCGTTCGGATCTAACCAAATTTTACGCATACGTAAAGACTTAGGAGTGATTTCTAAGTATTCATCCTTTTGGATAAATTCCATACACTCTTCTAATGAGAAGTTTAATTTAGGAGCAATTTTGGTATTCGAATCCGTACCTGAAGCACGCATATTCGTTAATTGCTTCGCAGCTTGAAGGTTCACTTCGATGTCGTTTTGGCGATTGTGCTCACCTACTACCATCCCAGTGTATACTTCTTCACCTGGATCGATGAAGAACACCCCTCTGTCTTGTAATTTATCAATCGCGTAAGGAATTGCAGGACCTGTGTTCATCGAGATCAATGATCCGTTGATACGGCCTGGAATCGCTCCTTTGAATGGTTCGTAAGCGATGAAACGGTGAGCCATAATCGCCTCTCCGAAAGTCGCCGTCAATACTTTAGAACGCAAACCAATCAAACCACGTGATGGAATGTTGAATTCTAAGTGCTGTAAATCACCCTTAGGTTCCATAATCAACAACTCACCTTTACCTTGAGTCGCTAATTCGATTACTTTACCTGCAACTTCAGCTGGAACGTCTACTACCAATGATTCAACTGGCTCTAAACGCTCTCCGTTTTCTCCTTCTTTGAAAATAACCTGAGGTTGTCCTACTTGTAACTCATAACCTTCACGACGCATCGTTTCGATCAATACAGACAAGTGAAGAATACCACGTCCAAAAACTAAGAACTTATCTTCGCTTTCAGTCGTCAATACCTTCAAGGCTAAGTTTTTCTCCGTCTCTTTGAACAGACGATCACGGATGTGACGAGACGTCACTAATTTACCTTCTTTACCAAAGAATGGAGAGTTGTTAATCGTGAACAACATATTCATCGTAGGCTCATCAATCGCGATACGCGCTAATGCCTCTGGATTCTCTGCATCAGCAACCGTGTCACCAATTTCGAAATCTTCGATACCTGTAATGGCACAAATCTCACCACATTCTACTTTATCTACTTTTACTTTTCCTAGACCTTCGAATACCTGAAGCTCTTTGATACGCATCTTCTTTGTAGAACCATCTGCTTTACAAAGTGAGATTTGCATCCCTTCTGTCAACGTACCACGCTCTAAACGCCCAATTGCGATACGACCTACGAATGAAGAGTAGTCTAGTGACGTAATCTGCATTTGTGGAGTACCTTCTTGTACCTTAGAAGCTGGAATATGTTCGATGATCGCATCTAACAAAGGAATGATGTTATCCGTTGGTTGTTTCCAATCCGTACTCATCCAACCTTGCTTAGATGAACCGTAGATACAAGGGAAGTCTAATTGATCTTCTGTTGCTTCTAAGTTAAACATCAAGTCAAATACACTTTCGTGTACTTCGTCCGGACGGCAATTTTCTTTATCTACTTTATTCACAATCACGATAGGCTTTAAACCTAGAGCGATCGCTTTTGATAATACGAAACGTGTTTGAGGCATAGGGCCTTCAAAAGCATCCACTAACAAGATAACTCCATCCGCCATACGTAGAACGCGTTCTACCTCACCGCCAAAGTCGGCGTGACCAGGTGTATCGATAATGTTGATTTTTACTCCATTGTAACGAACAGATACGTTTTTAGACGTAATCGTAATCCCTCTTTCTCTTTCAAGGTCGTTATT
>CAILUB010000016.1 GCA_903837305.1 uncultured Cytophagaceae bacterium | reverse complement strand
GCTACGACATATTGATACTACTAAGACCAGCAATATAGGTTTTATTTCAACAAATACATATAGTTATACAGCAGTAACCTCAGGTAGCTTCTCTTCAGATAAACACAGTAATATTTAAAGCCTACACTAAGCCAATATTCTGATTTTTTACATCATTTCTAATGACAAAAAAGCCACCCGAAGGTGGCTTCTCATGTATTTTAATTAAAAGTATTAGAACTTATAACCCAAACCAAGAGAGTAAACAGTTCCGTCGTTATCGCTTATACCTGCTACCTTTTTATACTCAGTTACAGATGCACGACCAAACATATTTTTACTGAATGAGAAGTCATATCCTAAACCGTATAAAGTTCCGCTACCACTATCCTTTGACGAGGCTCTAAGAGAAACGCTTCCAGATGTTATTCGTAAATCTGTCTCAGCCTGTGAGCGATGACCACCAAATTTTAAAAAGAATCCCTTAGCTGTATCGTTAAAAGTTAGCGGTCTTAGTAAAACGCTGTAGTCAAAACCTGAATAACTAACATCTAATGCTGCCGCATAAGCAACTGAGCCACTTGAAACTCCACTGGCTCTATAGTTGATATCACCTGATTGAAAGTAACCTAATTCAAGGTCTACCATTTCATTAACTTTATATCCGCCAAAAATACGGGCTACACCAACACTGGTATTCTGAGTTGCTGTCGCAGTTCCGCCTAATTGACTTACTAGCGAACTTGCTATCCATGGAGTTGAGTTATCTACCTTGCTTGAACCTAACTCACCACCAACATACCACTTCGACTCCTGAGCAATTACATTTGTTGAGACTAAAACTACCAAGCCTATTAATAACTTTTTCACAATATCTCTCCTTCGGTTAATAAAAAAAACTTCAACTTATTCCACTTGCTGAGCTGTTAAAAACATGGCTTTTTCAAGCGCAACAAAGAAATCTTGATATGGTTTAGGCTCAGTTACCGGAGTAATATTGAATTGAGCGTTAGCACGAACAATTACCATTTTTTCACTGTGCGGACGAACAGAAACCGTCATTCTTAATGCATATCCGTCAAGTTTTGTCGCAGAGATAGAGCCCAATTCCATATCTGCCTTGTCCACCACGAAACTTAAATCTTGTAATGTTGCAATTACAGTTCTCATTGTTTTCAGTCTGTCAGTTGTGTCAAATGCTCTAGATTGCATTGAACGCAATTGGACAGCAGATTTATTCGTAGAGGAATCAAGAACTCTAGCCTGCATTGTTTCGCAACCAGACAAAATAAATGCAGAACAAATTACCGTTAAACCAACAGATAGATTTCTTTTGGTGATTTTCATATGTTTTGTGCCTCTAAAAATACTGATTTACTTAACTTATCAAAGAATCCTTTGTAAGTCTCTAAGTCATTGATAGCTTCAATTTTCGTAACTTTTTTATTTTGATTCCAAACAACCCTTTGAAAGGTAACGCGCAAAATATATCCGCTACCATTTTCAGCTGGCTTAGTTACTAATGAAGCTCTAATTAGTTGCTCGGAATCAATTGACATTGCAGCGGCACCAAAAAGAATGCCTAACATAATTTGACCGGCAACTTGACCAGACTCTCTAGCGTCTCTCTTTTTTGATGCAACTAGAACACCTATTCCTGGAGCTGATTCATCTAAATTAAATCCCAAGTCCTGCAAAACAGCGGCGGCAGCCGAAAGAAGTTCTTTTTCATTCTTGGTATCAAATTTGCGAGCTTGAACCTGTCTATTTGCTAATGTGTCTGGATTAAATTTAAGAGCCTCTGGAGGAATGGTTGTGGCACACCCAGATATTAAAAACATTCCAGCAAGTGCCGCACATAGTAATTTTTTATTTGGCATTTACAACCTTAGAATTTGGACTGGTGATAAGCAAAATCACGAACTTTAGATTGCTCGTCAAACTTAATAATTATTGTTAAAGTTTTTTGAGTGGTAGTTGCTGCAGCCTTGCCATCAGCGGGTAGCCAAAAAAATCTCATTCCACTTGATGCAGAAACCATTGCTTCAGTTGAAACCTTGTCATAAACCCATGTTTCACGCCTTTTATCATCTGTTGTGACCATGTTTGGAGACCCTAACGCCACCACAACATCAGATGAGCTCATCCCAACCTTTATTTCTCTTTGAACTTTTCCAACAGAAATATTGTCGCCAGCTCCCTTTGCTGCTTGAATATCCTGTTGCTGCTCAACTAGAGATGTTGGAAAACATCCCTGAAGAAAAATTAGCACCACTGTCGTGCCTAAATATTTGAAATAACTTAATTTCATATAAACACCTTTGGAAATTTGTAATTTCTAAAAAATATAACCTTTATTGATATTAACACATTTGTAGGTTATATCCCGACGGGTTTTAGCCTGTCGTCTTTCATCCCTCAAGCTGACAAAGTACAGAGTATGAAAATCAAACTAGACGACCTTAAAGAGGCTATCAGCCTAAATATCAAGAAATACAGAAAAGCCAAAGGAATAAGCCAAGAAAAACTTGCTCTGGTCTCTGGTATTGATAGGAGCTACATGAGCGAGATTGAGAGATGTCTTGCCAATCCCTCCATTGATACATTACTTCGCATTAGCAATTCACTTGAAGTTAGTCCTGAAGACTTAATTAAAGTTTTGAAAAAACGCTGATTTTTCTTTTTGGATGCCTAGCAAGCTACCGTTGATAATTAAGTAGAGGGATTGGACGCCCCCCCCTCTCTCTATTAATCTAAATAAAAGAACTTTTGGACAAGTACTTGGACAGATTTCTGGACAGTTGGACAGTAAATAGGTTAAATTGAAAACTTAAGTGAGTGTTATCAGTTAAAACTGAAATTGCTTGAAAGGCTTACTAGGTAATGTCTCTGAAGAAATCAGGGCAAACTAAGTGGCCTGCCCAGCACGATTCGAACGT